>QXZR01000037.1:0-323 GCA_009886265.1 Flavobacteriaceae bacterium | reverse complement strand
TCCAGAATGTTTTATTATTTGCGTTTATTAGTTTTTTTTGGATTTTTTGGATTTTCAAACTTAACCCAAGCTCAAGATACTTCAACTGAATTTTCTATTGCTCAAGTAATAGTAAATTCATGCCAAGGATACATCGAGCTTTCGATTCAATCTGATCCAAGTCATGTTATAGCATATCAGTGGTACACCAGTGATGACGGTACTGAAAATGGAACTTTCAGTATAATTGACGGTGAAACATTTTGAGCTTTATTTACCAACCCTGGTTTTTACAGGGTTATAGTTACAAATACTACAACCAACGAGGTTATTGAAGCGGAATA
>QXZR01000036.1 GCA_009886265.1 Flavobacteriaceae bacterium | reverse complement strand
GGGAAATCCCTTTGGGACATTCCACTTCGCAAGCGCCAGTGTTGGTACAGTTTCCGAAACCCTCTTCGTCCATTTGCTTAACCATATTAAGTACACGGTCGGTAGCTTCTACTTGTCCTTGTGGCAGTAGGGCATATTGAGATACTTTCGCAGAAACAAACAGCATAGCGGAAGCGTTCTTACAACTGGCCACACATGCCCCGCAGCCAATACAAGCCGCTGCATCAAATGCCTTGTCTGCTGCTTCTTTTTCAATAGGTAGTGTGTTAGCATCTTGCGTATTACCAGATGTATTTACAGACACAAAGCCACCTGCGTGTTGAATGCGGTCAAAAGCAGTACGGTCAACAACCAAATCTTTAATAACGGGGAAAGATTTTGCGCGGAAAGGCTCAATATGAATGGTATCTCCATCTTTAAACTTACGCATGTGCAGTTGGCAGGTTGTAATCAAGCGGTCTGGACCATGAGCCTCACCGTTAATAAACATAGAACAAGAGCCACAAATACCTTCACGGCAATCGTGGTCAAAAGCTACGGGGTCAATACCCTGCTCCATCAATTGTTCGTTTAGCACATCCATCATTTCCAAAAACGACATATCAGGAGAAACGCCATCTAGTGAATAGGTTTTTATGCTCCCTTTTGCGGTTGCATTTTCTTGTCGCCAAATTTTTAGTTTCAGTTTCATGTTTTATCCTATTAAGTTAATAGTTATTGGTTATGAGTTAATAGTTGTTGATTAGCCATTTTTATTTTCGGCACATTTAACCAAATAGTTTATATACCCATTAAGAATTTTGATGTTCTCTAAAATATCTTTTCTTATTTCTTTTAATACGTTTTCAGTAATATAACCCTCCTCATTGGCTACGATTACTTGGTCTAAAACTTCGTACAGCGAACCTCTTGAGGTTCTACAAAACTGTGCGTTTTCACGAAAGTGAAATCTGCCATATCCTTCGGCAATATTATGCGATACAGACCTAATAGCGCGAACAATTTGCGAGGTAAGTCCAAACTTTTCGTCATTAGGAAATGTCTTTGCCAACTCAGAAATTTTAATTCTTAATCGTCTAGCTTTTTTCCAACATTCCAAATCCTCAAATGTCTTTATGTCACTCATTAACAAAACCATTACCTATTAACTTATAACTATTCACTACTATCTATTACCTACTCACTATTGCCTACTCACTACTTATACGATCTTGTTTTCAATTCAATATTTTCGTAGTTCAACTCCTCTTTATGGAGTTTTGCCTCACTTGGTTCCCCTTTATATTCCCATGCCGAAACAAAGGCAAAATTGGCATCGTCTCTAAGGGCCTCCCCTTCTGGGGTTTGTGATTCCTCGCGGAAATGGCCACCACAAGATTCAAAACGCTCAAGCGCATCTTTGGCAAATAATTCACCTAACTCCATGAAGTCTGCTACACGAAGGGCTTTGGCAAGTGGTTCGTTAAACGAATCAGCTGTACCAGGCACATAAACTTCTTTGTAAAATGCCTCCCTTAAAGCTTTTACCTCTTTAATGGCCTCTTTTAAATTCTTTTCGTTACGAGACATACCACATTTGTTCCAAATGATTTTCCCCAATTTACGGTGAAAATAATCCACTGTTTTGGTGCCTTTATTGTTCATAAAAGCATCTATTTGTGAACGTACATTTGCTTCAGCCGCTTCAAATTCTGGTGAATCAGTAGCTATGGGGCCTGTGCGAATATCGTCAGCCAAATAATCGCCTATGGTGTATGGCAATACAAAATAGCCGTCGGCTAATCCTTGCATAAGGGCAGAAGCGCCCAAGCGGTTAGCTCCGTGGTCGGAAAAGTTCGCCTCGCCTATGGCAAAGCAACCTGG
Organism: Flavobacteriaceae bacterium; assembly: GCA_009886265.1. Classification (GTDB taxonomy): domain Bacteria; phylum Bacteroidota; class Bacteroidia; order Flavobacteriales; family Flavobacteriaceae; genus UBA7446. The sequence goes on along the minus strand of QXZR01000036.1, from coordinate 20,000 downwards.
AACGGTTGTCATTAGGTTATAATCTACCCAAACGCCTCCCATGGTATAGTGCACCGCAGGATAAATCATCATGGGGGTTTCATAAGGGTTTTGATCTACGATTTTCTCATACATCTGGAAGAGGTTTCCGTACTTTGCCTTAATGATTTCTTTACCCAGCTTACGGACAAGGCTCATATCGCTTTCGTCCAAGCCTTTGACGTGGGCTTTTTCTTTTCCGTAACGCACTATGGCATCTGCAAAGTCTAAATAAACGGCTTCGCCGGTTTTATTAACGCCATAGCCTTCGTCACAACGTTCTTTTGATGCGCGTGAAGCCACATCTCGTGGTACTAAGTTTCCAAAGGCAGGATAACGTCTTTCTAGATAGTAGTCACGGTCTTCCTCAGACAGCTCGGTTGGCTTAAGCTTGCCTTCGCGAATTGCAGCGGCATCCTCTTTATTTTTGGGTACCCAAATACGTCCATCGTTTCGCAACGACTCTGACATCAAAGTCAATTTAGACTGGTGATCGCCCGAAACAGGAATACAGGTAGGGTGAATTTGTGTAAAACACGGATTGGCGAAATAGGCACCTTGCTTGTGAATTTTCCAAGCCGCAGTTACGTTGCTGCCCATGGCATTGGTGGAGAGGTAAAACAAATTACCGTAACCTCCAGATGCAATCACCACCGCGTGTGCTGCGTGGCGTTCAATTTCACCAGTAACCAAATTTCTGGTAATGATACCCCTAGCCTTGCCATCTACTTTTACAAGGTCTAACATTTCATGGCGGTTATACATTTTGATTTTGCCACGACCAATTTGTCGGTTCATTGCCGAATAGGCTCCTAACAACAATTGCTGACCTGTTTGTCCTTTAGCATAGAACGTTCTGGAAACCAATACCCCACCAAAAGAGCGGTTGTCTAAGAGTCCGCCATAATCACGAGCAAAGGGAACGCCCTGTGCAACACATTGATCAATAATATTGGCAGAAACCTCCGCCAATCGATAAACGTTTGATTCTCTAGAGCGATAATCGCCTCCCTTAACAGTGTCATAGAACAAACGGTAAATAGAATCGCCATCGCCTTGGTAATTTTTAGCGGCGTTGATCCCGCCCTGTGCAGCAATAGAATGCGCACGTCTAGGAGAATCTTGAAAACAAAATGCCTTTACGTTATAGCCAAGTTCAGCAAGTGTAGCTGCGGCAGAACCTCCAGCCAATCCAGTTCCCACCACAATAACGTCTATCTGACGTTTGTTGGCAGGGCTAACTAGGTTAATGTTGTTTTTATGATTTGTCCACTTCTCAGCTATTGGACCTTCAGGAATTTTCGCGTCTAACCTTGCCATATTAGTGATTTAAAAAGTGAAAAATAGCGATGAATGCAAAGCCTAGTGGAATACCAATGGCATAGAGTTTACCAATAGATTTTAAGGCTGGGGTGTATTTATTGTTAAGACCCATAGACTGGAAAGCCGAGGCAAAACCGTGCAATAGGTGGAGCGATAAAAAGAAGAATGAGATAACGTAGATAATGACACGTCCCAAATCTTCAAATTTATGTACCAACTCTTCTTGGTATCTGTTGGGGTCTTCAGGTAAAAATTCGATGTATTTATAATTGATTTCAGGCACCCAAAAATCGTAGAAATGCAGTCCCAAGAATGCGAGTACCGTTGCACCTGAAATAATCATATTTCGAGAAACCCAGCTGGAATTTGCGTTGCCATTGAATACGGCATATTTGATTCTGCGCGCACTGCTGTTTTGAAGCTCAAGTACAAAGCCCAAAACAAAATGAAAAATAACACCTCCTATAAGTATGGGCTGTAGCAGAAACTGCACAAGGAAATTGGTCCCCATAAAATGGGAAAACTGGTTAAAAATAGTTGCGCTAAACACGGATGTAATATTGATGACAAAGTGTTGCAGCAAAAAAACCATCAAAAAGAGACCAGACAAGGCCATAGCAACTTTTCGAAATATGGTAGATGACAAGAGTGAACTCATGTGATTTGGCATTAATTATAGTACAAAATTAAGTGCTGAACAACTGATAACCAAAGGTTTTTAACTATTTAGGGCAATTCTAACATAGCAGCCCTTTTTTGTTCAAATATTATACTAAAATTGTCCAAAAAGATGAAACAAAACTACTCCAAAACCAGTTGTGTATACTGCTTGTCGTTCCATAACAAACTGTATGTTCCTTTGGGGAGATACACATTTCCATCATCGGCGGGCTTTAAATCGCTTTTATGCTTGCGATTAAATTGTTTGATTACCGCAGCGTCCATGACCAAACTATATGGCAACTCTTGAAGCCCTTTGGCCAGACTTTCGGCTTGCTCAAACACCACAACGCCTTTATCAGAAACCAAAGACCACACGCCATCTGATGGCTGTTGGGAGAAAAAAGTCCAATGGAATGATGGCGTAAATGCATCATTCCACACCCTTGCTTTGCTTCCCCAGCGTTTGTTATGCTTTTGTGGTTTTGGCGCCAACACTACAAATGGCTTGTCGGAAACTCCAGGGAGTTGTTGCACAGCATCCAATGCAAGCAAGTAAATAGACCGCCCGTGTGTACCCACCAATAAATGATTTGCTGATTCTTGAATAAACAAGTCATGAACGGCTACACGCGGGATGTTTGTATTAAAAATATGCCAGTTTTTTCCTTGGTCTATACTCACAAACAGGCCGTTGTCTGTTCCCACATACAACAGGTTTTTGTTTGTAGCATCCTCTCGAATTACATTCACAGCAGACTTGGGCAAGTTGCTGCTGATATCAGTCCAGCTTGCGCCCAAATCGTTTGAAACATAAACATAGGGCGTGAAGTCGTCCCAACGGTAACCGTTTAGCGAAGCGTAGATGCGGTTGGGGTCGTGTTTGGAAAACTGTACTCTACTCACCCAAAAATCTTGCGGCAAATTATCGCTGATACAACGCCAGGTTGTGCCGTTGTTTTGGGTAAGGTGAATAAGCCCATCATCTGAACCCACCACTAGCGTGCCAAATGTATCTCGAGACTCATCAATAGTTGTCAGTGTACCATAAGGCACATTTCCTTTTTTAGCCCCTTTTGTAAGGTCTTCAGAAATAGCTTCCCAATCGTCGCCTTGGTTTAACGAACGGTGGAGTTTGTTGCTGCCTAGATAAATAATATCATTATTATGAGCAGATAGCAGAATGGGCGTTTGCCAATTAAATCGAAAAGGTGCCTCCCCCAGCTTGTGCTTGGGCTGTATGTATTTACGTTTATCAGCATCACGGTCAATGCGGAAATAATTCCCGAATTGATAGCCTGTATAAATAATATTAGGATTGCGACTATCGACTTGAATTTGCATGCCATCGCCTCCCATAATACCTGTCCAAGGGTTATGACCGCTTTGGTGCCAACGCACACTTTCTGTTGCGGTATGAACGGCCTCCCAAACGCCGTTGTCTTGCAAGCCGCCATAGACGTGATAAGGCTTTTGAGTGTCGGCATAGACCGTATAAAATTGACCCACCGTGGGTTGATTTGACTTTATCCAATTTTGACCACCATCATAACTTATGTTGACCCCGCCGTCGTTTCCATTCACAAGGTGCTGTGGGTTTTTGGGGTTGATCCACAAGGCGTGGTGGTCAGCATGCACATTGGCAGCATCTAGTGTTTTAAACGATTTGCCACCATCTGTAGATGCCAAAATCGGTACTCCATATATGTAAATGTGATTTTTATCGGAAGGAGATACGTGTACCATACCAAAATAATAACCGTAGCTGTAATAGATGTCATCCAAAAATCCGGAATGTGTTTTGCTCCATGTCTGCCCACCGTCGTCGCTGCGAAACACTTCTGGTCCCACAACAGGAGTGTCAAATAAATTATCGTTGGCATTATACAAAAAGAGCGCTAAATCTGACGGCTTTAGCTTACCGTTGCGTACCTCCGCACGAACACGATCGGCTGTGTATGCTTTTGGAAAACCATTGTCCTTTAAAAAGTTGCCGAGTAGTTTTTTGTCTATGGCCATAAAAGCCTCGAGTGATATCCCTTCAAAATCTTGCTTTTTGAGTTTGGACTGGGGAGCATCAAAGCGTGGTCTTCTCTCTTGATTGTCTACAATGGCATATAGCGTATTGGCGTCGAATGCCGCTAGGCCTATGCGGCCTACGCCCTCGCCTTGTAAAAAGCCGCTTTCTGGCGTGCTTATTAAGGTCCAACTGTTGCCTGCGTCGGTACTTTTATAAATGCCCGAATTAGCACCACTTCCCGTGAAATGCCATGCTTTACGATCTTTTTCCCAAGCTGCGGCGTATTGTATGTTGTAATTCCCTGGCACAACGCTGAGTTCAATAATGCCTGTCGAATCAGGCAAAACAAGGGTTTGTTCCCATGTTTGTCCGCCGTTTGTGGTTTTATAAATGCCTCTTGCATTGCTCTTGGAATAGAGCGGGCCCGCCACGCCCACAACCACCTCATCGGGGTTGTTGGGGTTAATTTCGATTTTACCAATATGGTGCGCAGCTGCCAATCCTAGTGACGTCCAACTGCTGCCCTTGTCTGTGGATTTTAGAATACCCATTCCGGCATACGAAGACCTTGATGCATTGTTTTCGCCCGTACCCACATAAATGGTGTGCGTGGGCCAGTGCACCGCTATGTCCCCTATGTTTTGGGTGGGGCTGTTGTCCATAACCGGCGTAAAGCTGGTGCCGTTATTATGTGTGTACCACAAGCCTCCAGAAGCATATGCTACATAAAATTCGTGTGTGGCGTTGGGGTTTACGTCCAAATCGGTCACGCGACCACTCATTACGCTTGGACCTATATTTTTTAACGGTAATTCTGCCACCCATGATGTAGCTACAAGTGTATCCAACTGATTGGATGTTTGCTGAATATGTACTGGGGAAGTCGCTGAAGGTTGGGCGAATGCCAGCGAAAAAACAAGGCAAAATAGTAGATGTTTCATGGGTAGTAATTTTATGTGAATATAATTTTTTTACTTTACGATATGAAATATACACGCCTCCCTTCTACTGTTTTTACCAAACACCGCCAACGTTTTATGGCAAAACTCAAGCCCAATAGCATTGCCGTATTTAATGCTAATGACATCTATCCCATAAGTGCAGACAGCACTTTGCCTTTTGAGCAACACCGTGATTTGTTTTACCTCACGGGGGTCGATCAAGAAGAAACCATCCTCGTCCTATGCCCCGATGCGAAAGATCCAAAGCAACGAGAAATGGTTTTTGTGCGGGAGACCAATGCACATATTGCCGTTTGGGAAGGACACAAACTCACCAAAAGTGAGGCTACGGCCGTAACGGGCATAGAGAATGTACAGTGGACCGCAGACTTTGAAGCATCCTTTTTAGAATTGACCAAGCAGGTCGAAAATATTTACATCAACACCAACGAACACTACCGTGCTAAAGTAGAAACCCAAACGCGGGAAGATCGCTTTATAGCATGGTGTAAGGAGCAATTTCCAAAAAAGAATTACGAAAAAAGTAATTTTATTTTACAAGGATTGCGAGGGGTAAAAGACCCAGAAGAAATTGCACACATACAACAGGCTTGCGACATTACCGAAAAAGGTTTTAAACGCGTTTTGGGTTTTGTAACGCCGGGCGTTTGGGAGTTTGAGATTGAAGCAGAATTTGCCCATGAATTTTTGCACAACCGATCCAAGGGCTTTGCCTACACCCCCATCATTGCGTCTGGAGCCAACAGCAATGTGTTGCACTATATTGAAAACAGCCAGCAGTGTCAAGCAGGCGAATTGATATTGATGGATGTTGGTGCCGAATACGGAAACTATTCGTCCGATATGACACGTACCATCCCTGTTTCTGGCCGATTTACGCCCCGCCAACGTGCGGTGTATGAAGCCGTACTCAAAGTAAAAGATGAAGCCACCCAGTTGCTGATGCCTGGTGTGCTTTGGAAAGCTTATCATGTAGAGGTAGGCAAACTGATGAGCAGTGCACTTGTCGATGTAGGCCTACTAACCAAAAAAGAGGTGTCGGACAATGCCGAGGCCTATAAAAAGTACTTTGTGCACGGTACCTCCCACCATTTGGGCTTGGATACGCATGACTACGGATTGTTGGACGAACCCATGGAAGCCAATATGGTCTTTACGGTTGAGCCGGGGATTTATATTCCTAATGAAGGTTTTGGCATCCGTTTGGAAGACGATGTGGTGGTGCAGGCCACTGGCGCGCCTGTGAATTTAATGGCCAATATCCCGATAGACCCAGATGAAATTGAGGCGTTGATGAATCCCTAAAACGCCTTCCAGCCTTGGGCTTTAAGCGGAATCACCTCATCGCCACGGGTAACCAAATTTGCGCTGTCAGACTTGTCGGTCATATGTCCAATAACCGTTAGGTTGGGATTGGCTTTTATCTTTTCAAAATCATCTGGCTTGATTTCTCAAAAAATATGTCTTAATTTTAAGACATGTCCCACAACAAACGTTTATTGCTTATTATAACCGAAAATGCCTTTAAAGGTATGGCGCAAATTGCACATTATTTGGCCCAAAACTTTACTGTTTCTATTTCGCTGGATTATTTAAAATCGTTGGAGCAAATTTTTGACACCTTGCTTGACATGCCAGATTTAGGAAGCCCATATAAGGGAGAGGTTCGCAAGTTTATTTATAAAAAATACACCCTGATCTTCTACCGTTATGATGCGCAATATCTGTTTGTTTTAAATATAATAGATTCCCGATCAAACCCGGTCTTGAAGCTGCTTACGTAATTTTTCCAACACTTCTTTTCCTTCATAAATACGGCCCTCCGCAATATCCTGCTCCCCTTTCCTAATATTGGCATCAATAAGCTCCTCTACGTAAAGCACCTTTGAAATTTTTTCAACTTCATCAATAGAGAAACTGTTTGTTTTTAACTTTTTGTAAAATGTCGCTTTCGATATGCCCATTTTCTCGATAAGTTTCAATGATTTAAAGGAACTATTTTTTATACGATTTGGCAGGCTGGCTACAAATTTTCTATAATTTGATACTTCAGGGTACATAAAAAAGGAATTATTTTAATGCAATATAAGAAAATATCGTTGCTTGTGCTCAAAAAAATCCCTAAAACGCCTTCCAGCCTTGGGCTTTAAGCGGAATCACCTCATCGCCACGGGTAACCAAATTTGCGCTGTCAGACTTGTCGGTCATATGTCCAATAACCGTTAGGTTGGGATTGGCTTTTATCTTTTCAAAATCTTCTTGTTTAATGGTAAACAAGAGTTCGTAGTCCTCGCCGCCACTAAGAGCTAGTGTGGTGCTGTCCACATTAAATTCTTCACAGACAGCAATAAACTGCGGGTCAAGGGGGATTTTTTCTTCGTACAGACGGCAGCCTACCTCACTTTGCTTACACAAATGCAAGATTTCCGAAGATAGTCCGTCGCTGATGTCTATCATGGATGTAGGTGTTACTTCTAGTGCTTCAAGAAGCGTTACGATATCTTTTCGTGCCTCGGGTTTTAGTTGACGTTCCACCAAATAGGTGTAAGGATCAAGGTCGGGTTTGTGGTTGGGGTTGGCTTTAAACACTTCGTTTTCACGTGCCAACACTTGCAAGCCCATATAGGCAGCGCCCAAATCTCCAGAAACCACCAAAAGGTCTTTTTCGTTGGCGCCACTGCGCATGATGGCGCCCGTCTTGGGGGCAATACCCATAGCGGTAACTGAAATCTGTATGCCTTGCTTGGAAGAGGTGGTATCGCCACCAACCAAATCAACACCGTAGGTCTTACACGCCAAGTGAATACCGGCATAAAGCTCCTCCATGGCCTCTAGCGTGAAGCGATTGGAAACCGCAATCGACACCAATACTTGTGTGGCTTGGGCGCCCATGGCGTAAATGTCCGAAAGGTTTACCACCACTGCTTTATAACCAAGGTGTTTGAGTGGCATATAGCCCAAATCAAAATGTACGCCTTCGACAAGCATGTCGGTGCTGACCACTATTTCACCTTCGTGTTTGAGCACCGCCGCATCGTCGCCAATGCCGTGAAGGCTTGAGGACTGGGCTGTGGTAGCCGATTTCGTAAGCTGTTCGATTAAGGCAAACTCCCCTAAATCTTCAAGGGCGGTTTTGGAAGGTTTTTTTTCTTCTAGCATGGCGCAAAATTAGGTTATTTTAGGTTGACAACTCGAGCGTTGATTGAAAAGGCAAATAGCACGATATATAAACCTGATGCGGGCAGGTATACTATCAACCCAAAATATGTATATTTGTACTTTGGAATTAATCCAAATAAAGTTATGATAAAAGTTTCGTCACAGGCAAAAGAAAAAGTAGTGCAGATGATGCAGAGCGACGGCGTGGATATTGCCTCGCACTTTGTGCGCGTAGGCGTAAAAAGTGGTGGCTGTTCGGGCTTGTCATACGAGCTTAAGTTTGACGCCTCCCTTGGAGAGGACGACAAAATTTTTGAGGACAACAATGTGCGCATTGTGGTAGACAAAAAAAGCTTTTTGTATCTTGTTGGAACTACACTAGAATACTCAGGTGGATTAAATGGCAAGGGATTTGTATTCAACAATCCAAACGCCAACCGCACCTGTGGTTGTGGAGAGAGTTTTTCGCTTTAAACAAATGCTATGGCATACACAGAAGAAGAATTAAAAAAAGAGCTCGAAACAAAAGAGTACGAATACGGATTTTATACCGATATAGAATCGGATACTTTCCCTATTGGGCTTAATGAAGATATTGTCCGTGCGATTTCTGCTCGAAAAGGCGAACCCGCTTGGATGACCAAATGGCGTCTAGAAGCCTTTGAAAAATTCCAACAGATGGAAGAGCCCGATTGGGCAAATGTCACTTATCAAAAGCCCGACTTGCAGAGCATTGCTTATTATTCTGCGCCCAAGGCTCAGATCAAATACGACAGCCTTGACGAAGTAGACCCCGAGCTGCTTAAAACCTTTGAAAAACTGGGTATTTCGCTAGAGGAACAAAAAAAATTGGCTGGAGTTGCCGTAGATATCGTAATGGATTCTGTTTCGGTTGCCACCACGTTTAAAGATACCTTGGCAGAGAAAGGCATTATTTTCTGCTCCATTTCAGAAGCCATCAAAGAGCATCCCGAATTGGTTAAAAAATACATTGGTTCTGTTATTCCGCGAACCGATAACTACTACGCAGCACTTAACTCAGCGGTATTTTCTGATGGGTCGTTTTGCTATATTCCTAAGGGCGTTCACTGCCCCATGGAGCTGTCTACCTATTTCCGCATCAATCAAGCGGGAACAGGACAATTTGAGCGCACGCTTGTTATTGCTGATGAAGGCAGTTATGTGAGTTATTTAGAAGGCTGTACTGCACCAGCACGTGATGAAAACCAACTACATGCAGCAGTGGTGGAGCTCATAGCCCTTAACGATGCTGAAATAAAATATTCTACCGTCCAAAACTGGTTTCCAGGAGATAAAGATGGTAAAGGAGGTGTTTTTAATTTTGTGACCAAACGGGGCATCTGCCACGAACGTTCCAAAATTTCATGGACGCAAGTAGAAACAGGCTCGGCTGTTACTTGGAAATATCCTTCATGTATTTTGAAAGGAAACGATAGTATTGGCGAGTTTTATTCCATTGCCGTTACCAATAATCACCAACAAGCCGATACCGGAACAAAAATGATTCACTTGGGCAAACGCACCAAGAGTACCATTATTTCGAAAGGTATTTCGGCAGGGCAATCGCAGAACAGTTACCGAGGATTGGTAAAAGTTGGAGCCAATGCCAAAAATGCACGAAACTTTTCGCAATGCGACTCATTATTGATGGGCAACGCCTGTGGCGCACACACCTTCCCATACATTGAGGCAAAGAGCAAAACCGCCAAAATAGAACACGAAGCCACAACAAGTAAAATTGGCGAAGACCAAATATTCTATTGTAACCAGCGTGGTATCGAAACCGAAAAAGCCATTGCGCTTATCGTAAATGGTTTTAGTAAAGAAGTTTTAAATAAACTACCCATGGAGTTTGCTGTGGAAGCCCAAAAGCTACTTGAGATTTCATTGGAAGGCTCTGTTGGATAAATCCCCTATATCATGAAAAAATCCATTTTTGTTTTAATATTAATGTTTGTAGTCTCTTGTTCACAAACACCAAAAAAATCGACTGAGAACCCTCAGTTTTTTGGTGAATTTTTATACCTATCAGATGCTGCTGTACTCAATACAGGCACTGAAATATACGGTGTTATTATTGACGAAAAAATGCAAGAACTACACGACTTGTGCACGCCCGTTAAGCGCGATGAATATGACATGATACCTGTATACATCAAAGGAATCATAGAAGACAATACTGCTGAAGAGGGCTGGGACAAGCTCATTCGAATAACCGATATCGATTCTTTGGTGAATCCGACTGACAAATCAATTATCAAACCCAACAATTAATATATGCTAAGCATAGACAATTTACATGCCGGCTGTGAAGGCAAAACTATTTTACAAGGGATTAACCTAGATGTAAAGCCTGGGGAGGTACATGCCATCATGGGGCCAAACGGCTCTGGAAAGAGTACGCTTTCGACCGTTGTTGCTGGTCATGAAGATTATGAAGTTTCCCAAGGAACAATTTTGTTTGAAGGAGAAGATATTGCTGATTTAAGCGCAGATGAACGTGCGCACAAAGGCATCTTTTTATCTTTTCAATATCCTGTTGAAATTCCTGGCGTAACAGTAACTAATTTTATAAAAACAGCCATCAATCAAAACCGAAAAGCAAAAGGCTTGGAAGATATGCCTGCAAACGTGATGCTAAAAAAAATTCGTGAAAAAGCAGCGCTTTTAGAGATTGATTCCCGGTTTTTGTCACGTTCACTAAACGAAGGTTTTTCTGGTGGTGAAAAAAAGCGAAATGAAATTTTTCAAATGGCCATGCTTGAACCCAAGCTCGCCATATTGGACGAAACCGATTCGGGCTTGGACATTGATGCCTTGCGTATTGTTGCCAATGGCGTAAACAAACTCAAAGGAAAGGACAACGCCATAGTGGTTATCACACACTACCAACGTTTACTTGAATATATCGTTCCTGATTTTGTTCACGTGCTTCACGAAGGTAAGATTGTAAAATCAGGTACCAAAGAGTTGGCACTTGAATTGGAAGAAAAAGGATACGACTGGATAAAACAAGGCGCCTAATGGATTTAAAAGAAACCTTATTGTCTTCATACTTGGCGTTTGACGCCCAAGATGGTCCGCAACACAAGCTGCAAGATCAACGTGCGGCTGCTATTGACGTTTTTGAACAGCAAGGCTTTCCTACCAAAAAAGAAGAAGATTGGAAATACACTTCTTTGCGTAACCTAATTAAAACCAACTTTTCGGTTTTCCCAAAAGAGGAAGTAAATCTAAAGTTAGATGAGGTAAAAGAATACATCTTACAAGATGTTGACACCTATAAAATTGTATTTGTAGACGGTATTTACAACGCTTACCTATCGGAAACCACACACGAAGGTGTTGATGTTTGCTTACTTTCGGCAGCACTAACCAAACCAAAGTATGCGGATACGATTAAGAAATACTTCAACCAAATTGCAGAAAAAGACGCTTCGTTAACAGCGCTCAATACCGCCTTCACAAAAGAGGGGGCATACATTCATGTTCCAGAAGGAAAACTGGTAGAGAAACCTGTGCAAATCATCCATTTTACCACGGACAAAAATCCAAATCTATTGCTGCAGCCACGCAACCTCATTGTGGTTGGGAAAAATGCAGAGATACAAATTGTGGAGCGTCATCAAAGCTTAACAACCAACGAAACGTTTACCAATGTGGTAACCGAAATTTTTACCGAGCAAAATGCGCAATTGGATTACTACAAAATCCAAAACGACCAAACGACAGCTTCGCTTATTGACAGCACCTATATTTCGCAACGAAAGCACAGTCATGCCAGAGTGCACACCTTTTCGTTTGGGGGGAAACTAACCCGAAATAACCTAAATTTCTATCATAAGGATCCGGAGATTAACTCCACGATGAAAGGCATTACACTTATTGAAGGCAGTCAGTTTGTGGATCACCATTCCTTGGTGCACCACGCCCAACCAAATAGCGAAAGTCACCAGGATTATAAAGGCATATTTGCTGAAAAATCAACGGGTGTATTCAACGGAAAAATCATTGTAGAGAAAGAAGCGCAAAAAACAAATGCCTTTCAGCAGAACAACAATATTTTAATGGATGACAAGGCAAGCATCAACACCAAACCTCAGTTGGAGATTTTCGCCGACGACGTGAAGTGTAGTCATGGCTGTACCATAGGTCAGTTAGACGAAGATGCGTTGTTTTACATGCAAACACGTGGCATCCCCACAAAAGAAGCAAGAGGCTTATTGACTTATGCCTTTGCCAATAATATACTTCAAAGCGTTAAAATCGACTCGGTTAAAAAGCGTATCAATAAATTGATTGCCGAAAAACTGGGTGTAAATATTGGTTTTGATGTATAGTACTACGCTTGATATTACGCAAATACGCGCTGATTTTCCCATACTACAACGCCAAGTAAACGGGCAGCCGTTGGTGTATTTAGACAATGCGGCGACTTCGCAGACACCACTTGCTGTTATTGATGCCATCAGTGATTACTACAAGCATACCAATGCTAACATTCACAGAGGCGTTCACGCGCTTAGCCAAGAGGCAACTGATGAATTTGAAGCAGCGCGACAAAAAATACAAACGCATTTTAATGCCGCAAAGGCGCATGAAATTATCTTTACCTCAGGAACAACACATTCCATTAACCTTGTTGCCAATGGCTTTGCATCGTTCTTAGAAAAAGGAGATGAACTCATCGTTTCAGAATTGGAACATCACGCTAATATTGTGCCTTGGCAAATGCTCTGTGAGCGTACAGGGGCACAGCTAAAGGTAATTCCCATTACCGAAAACGGCACCTTGGACATGAGCGTCTATGCCGATTTGCTTGGCGCACGAACCAAAGTGGTTTTTGTGAACCATGTATCCAATGCCCTAGGCATCATCAACCCCATTGAAGAAATTATTGAAAAGGCACATGCCGTTGGTGCTGCTGTACTTATCGATGGTGCGCAAGCCACGCCGCATATGGTACCCGATGTACAAGCGTTAGACGTGGAGTTTTATACTACTTCGGCACATAAGATTTGTGGTCCTACAGGAATAGGTGCCTTATATGGAAAAGAAGCCTGGTTACGTAAACTACCGCCCTATCAAGGAGGCGGTGAAATGATTGACCAAGTAACTTTTGAAAAAACCACCTATGCCGATTTACCACACAAGTTTGAAGCGGGAACGCCCAATATTGCTGGCGGTGTGGGCTTTGGTGCTGCTATAGATTACATGAACAACATTGGTTTTGATGCCATTGCTGCTCATGAAAACGATTTGATGCGCCATGCTACTAAAAAGCTTAAAAAAATTGAGGGCTTGCACATATATGGTGATGTCGAAAACAAAGTGGCTGTGATTTCTTTCAATGTGGAAGGACTACACCCTTATGACATTGGCACACTACTAGATAAAATGGGCATTGCTGTTCGTACTGGTCATCACTGTTGCCAACCCATCATGGATCATTTCCAAATTCCAGGAACCGTTAGGGCGTCCTTTGCTTTTTATAACACCCACGAAGAAGTAGAACGATTTATAGCTGGTGTAGAAAAAGCGGTGGGTATGTTGCGTTAATCCTTATCTTTATCCTATGAGTATAGCAACCGAACAAGCTGAGATTGTAGCTGAATTTTCCATGTTTGACGACTGGATGCAACGCTATGAGTATATGATTGAACTCGGCAAATCACTTCCGCTTATTGATAAAACCTACAAAACGGATGACAACATCATCAAAGGCTGTCAAAGTAAGGTTTGGGTTCACGCCGAATTGGACAAGGACAAGATTGTTTTTACGGCAGATAGCGATGCCATTATTACCAAAGGCATCATTGCCATTTTGATTCGTGCGTTTTCCAATCAACCTCCTAAAGAAATTTTGGCTGCCGAAACCACTTTTATCGATGAAATTGGACTCAAAGAGCACCTATCACCAACCCGAGCAAATGGATTGGTGTCAATGATAAAACAACTTAAAATGTACGCCTTGGCGTATCAAACACAACTCTCTTAACTATGGATACTGAAGCACTTGGTGAAAAAATTGTTCGTGTACTCAAAACGATCTTCGACCCTGAAATTCCGGTTGATATCTATGAACTGGGACTCATTTATGACGTCTTCGTCAATGAAGATAATGATGTCAAAATTTTGATGACCCTCACTACGCCAAACTGCCCAGTAGCAGAGAGTTTACCGCAAGAAGTTAAAGAAAAGGTCCGTGAACTGGACGAAGTCAATGAGGTTGAACTAGAACTCACATTTGACCCGCCATGGACACGAGATTTAATCAGTGAAGAAGCTAAACTAGAACTTGGGTTTTTATAATGAGTGACCAGATTGTCAATCGTGTGGCAAACAGTGCGCTTCAAGTTATTGACTTGGAAGAGCTTTATCAAGAAGGAAGGCGTGCCCTGCTTTCCATTACTGCTTTTTTAGATGACGGCGTTGTTTTGCGAGAGCAGACCTTCCGCGAAAGGCTTCAATCTCACGATTGGAACAAATATAAAGATCAATATGTAGCCGTGCATTGCCCAGATGATGTTCTAGTACCGCAATGGGCAACATTGCTTGTGGTGACCCATTTACAGCCCTTGGCTAAGTATGTAGTGGTGGGAACAGCGGCTGGTTTGGAACAACAGCTTTTTGCCGAGCAACTGGCGCATATGGATTTTACACCCTACCAAGACGGCTTGGTGATGATTAAGGGCTGCTCAAACAAACCCGTGCCAGAACAGGCGCTGGGACTGTTGGCTGCTAAATTAATCCCAATTGTTAAAAAATTATCTTACGGAGAAGCCTGTTCTTCTGTACCTTTGTATAAGAAACCCTAAACCTTTATATAAGATGAGATATCTCGTTATCGCTTTAATTGCTTCACAACTGTTAATTGCCCAAAATGATTCCATAACCCAATTAGATGAGGAGTGGAAAAGGGGCGGTAATGCAACTTTTTTATTCAACCAATCTGCCTTTAGCGAATGGGCGTCCGGAGGACAAAACAGTATTTCGCTTAGCTTTCACACAGACTATGATATTAGTTTCAAAAGAAATGGCTGGAATTGGGATACCAAGTTTTTAGGAGACTTTGGTTTGACCAAAATTAGTGGCACCAAATTTTTACGTAAAACCAACGACCGAATTGACTTACAATCATTTTTAGGAAAAAGCTTCTCTAAAGAATGGAGTTACTCAACGGTTTTTGGCGTAAAAACGCAGTTTGCCCGCGGTTATACTTTTGGAAAAGATAGCGAAGGTGAAGAAACCAGAAGTTTGAGAACGCAGTTTTTCTCTCCTGTTTATATTCAATTGGGGGTTGGTTTGTACTGGAAAAAAAGCAAAGACCTTTGGGTGAACATTGCGCCCTTTACCCAACGACTTACGCTCGTGAGCAGAAAGTTTACCGCCGATTTGCAAGAAGGGCAAGAATACTTTGGTGTGCGCAAAGGGGATAACCACCGCTTTGAATTGGGTGCCTCGGTTAATGCCTTTTATAAATTTTCACCACTAGAAAACATCACGCTCGAACAACGCTTAGGGCTTTATTCAGACTATTTAGACCAAGCTGAAAATGTGGACTTAGACTATCAGCTAAGCGCTGAAATGAAAGTCAATGACCGTATTTCTACCAACCTCATCATACAGTTAGTATACGATGACAATGCGGTGCAAAACCTTCAGGTAAGGCAAGTATTTGGAATTGGGCTGCGTATGAAGCTGAAGTAAGCTTATTCCTCCACTTCTATTTCTGGATAGAGAAAGTGATTGTAGGGAAAGCGCGTAATGTGTTGTTCACGTACTTTTTGATATACACGATTCCGAAAATATTCCATATTGGTTTTTTTAGCGGCTGAAACAAACACAGCATCTCCTTCCGTTTTAGACATCCATGTCTCTTTCCACTCCTCCAAACTGTAGTGCTCGCTGCCACGCTCAAGGATTAGGTCCGTTTCGTCATAGGCTTCGGCCTTATAGGCATCGATTTTGTTAAAAACCATCAGCGTGGGCTTGTCCTGAACCTTTAGCTCTGCCAGCAGTTCGTTTACCGAAGCAATATGCGCCTCAAACTGTGGGTGGGCAATATCAACTACATGCAGCAACAAATCAGCCTCGTGTACCTCATCAAGGGTACTTTTAAAACTCTCTACGAGTTGCGTTGGCAGCTTGCGGATAAATCCAACAGTGTCGGATAGTAAAAAAGGCAGGTTGCCAATCACAACCTTGCGAACGGTGGTATCCAAAGTGGCAAAGAGCTTGTTTTCGGCAAACACGTCACTTTTACTGAGCACATTCATCAAAGTTGATTTTCCCACATTGGTATACCCCACCAATGCTACACGAATCAGCGATCCTCGGTTGCCTCGTTGTGTTGCCATCTGACGATCTATGGTGGTGAGTTTTTTCTTTAATAAGGATATTTTATCGCGGACAATTCGTCGATCGGTTTCTATTTCCGTTTCACCAGGACCACGCATGCCAATACCACCGCGTTGACGCTCCAAGTGTGTCCACAATCCCTTTAGTCTAGGGAGTAAATATTGATATTGTGCCAACTCCACTTGGGTGCGCGCATAGCTGGTCTTGGCGCGTTGCGCAAATATGTCTAAGATTAATCCGGTGCGGTCTAAAATCTTACACTTTAATAGTTCTTCTATATTGGCCTGCTGGGCGGGTGTTAGCTCGTCGTCAAAAACAACGGTACTGATGTCATGTGTTTTGACATAAGCACGCACGTCTTCCATTTTTCCGCTACCGATAAAGGTCTTTGGGTGTGGGGTGTCTAGCTTTTGCGTAAAGCGTTTTTTTACCTCACCACCTGCGGTCAAGGTCAAAAAAGCCAACTCATCCATATAATCACTGACTTGCTGTGCGGATTGCTCCTGATTGATGATGCCTATCAATACGGCATATTCGTAATCGTGTTCTTTATTTTCAATCATCCCAAGTGGTAAGGGTCAGTTTATCTCCGTCAAAGACGGCGTAAGTGTTGTACTCAATCCAGTCGCCCAAATTGATATAACGGGCATTTTTGGGCAGCTCAATATCAAGCGGCATATGACGATGGCCAAACACAAAATAGTCTAGGTCCCTAGTTTCTAGTTTTTTTCGGCAATAGTGCACCAGCCATTCACTATCTGGTCCGTCGTATTTCTTGTCTTCGTCTCCAGATATCAATCTGTTTTTAAGCGATAGGTATTGTGCGAAACGCAAGCCTAAATCTGGATGAATCCAACGGAACAAAAATTGCATTAATTTGTTGGAAAACACCTTTTTCAAACGCTTATATCCCTTATCGCCAGGGCCTAGTCCGTCTCCGTGACCAATAAACAATTTCTTGTTATTGAGTGTGATTTCTTGTGGCTCGTAATAGACGGGAATGCCCAGTTCTTCTTCAAAATACCCCTTCATCCACATGTCGTGGTTGCCCACAAAGAAGTAGATGGGAATACCGCTATCGGTAAGTTCGGCTAGTTTGCCCAATACGCGCACAAATCCCTTGGGAACAACACGTCTGTATTCAATCCAAACATCGAATAAGTCACCCATAAGATAAATGGCGGCTGCATCCTTTTTGACGCTATCCAACCAAGCGACAAACTGCTTTTCGCGTATGCGGCTTTTCTCGGCTGTGGG
The DNA here is from genome assembly GCA_009886265.1 of Flavobacteriaceae bacterium. GTDB lineage: Bacteria > Bacteroidota > Bacteroidia > Flavobacteriales > Flavobacteriaceae > UBA7446. Next base: position 2,219 of record QXZR01000036.1, on the reverse strand, counting down.
TGCGCCCAGGTGATTGTCAGAAGCGAAGTATACTTTTTTACCCTCGGGTATATTCATAATGCAAAAGTACGAATTACTGGTCTGCAGCGAACCACTCTGCAAAAGAGGTGGCCGTTTCTTGCAGGCGCAAGTGATGTAATTGGATGGAATTAGGCAGTTTTGCCTTTATTTTAGTTGCAAAATCGATGATCATTTCTTCACTCGTAGGTTGGTAGTCTACTAACAAAACTTTATGCCCACTATCCGCTAGGGTTTTGGCTAATTTGACGTGTGGGGTGTTTTGATTAAATACCGTAGCGTGGTCAAAAACTTCTACGATTTCGGATTTTACTATTTTCTTAAGGTCTTTAAAGTCAATGACCATTCCAAACTTAACATTGTTGCTGTCTTTTATGGGTGTGCCAATGACCGTAACATCCAGTTTATAGCTGTGTCCATGTACGTTTTTACACAAACCATCATAGCCATAAAGGGCGTGGCCTGTTTCGAATGAAAAACTTTTGGTGATGCGAATATTGCTCATGTGTTTGATTTAAGCTGTTTGAGAGTGGCTTGTGTTTCTGGAAGTAATAAGAGCCGCCCAGAAATTTCGGCGTTATTTGGTAATAGTTCGGCCCAATGGTCGGTGTCTACCCAAAGGGTTTTGTTGAGTTCGGCTACGGCATCTGCCGCATAGGTTGCCAGCTGTTTTGCCAAGGCCATAGCAGCGCTATTGGCGGTTTCAAAATCAGGGTGTACTTCTGCATACAACCCTTGTGATAAGGCCCATGCAGCTGTTTTCCATTCTTTGGGTTGCAACGCTAAAGAAGCAAGTGCGGCTGACCCCATTTTACGAGCTACGGCAGGTGCAATCACAAAAGGACCAATCCCTATAGCCAGTTCTGAAAGACGTACGGCTGCGGTAGTAGTCGCAATGGCATAATCACATGCTGCTACGATGCCCACACCTCCGCCGATTGCCTTTCCGTGAATACGGCCAACAATAGGCTTGGAACACAGGCGCATAGCATTAATCAGATTGGCAAAACCCATAAAAAAGCTTTTACCTTGCTGGGGTGTTTGTACGGCTAATAGTTCATCAAAAGATGCGCCAGCACAAAAGGCCTTTGTGGGATCGCTTTGCAATAATATTACTCGAACGGTATCGTCTTGAGCGCAAGTGTCAATGGCTGCGGTGAGTGCTTTTAATTGTGCTTGCGGAAAACAATTGTGCTTGGGGTGTGCAAAGCTAATGGTAGCTACGGCAGCTACATTGTGCACATGTACTCCTTCATTTATGTGTTGATTCCCCATATCTTTGTTGTTAAGCAACGATGCAAAAATACGGAATAAACGATTGATAGGTTATGAAATCCATTAAAGGCGTATTGTTTGATTTAGATGGGGTATTTTATGTGGGGGACAAATTGATTTCTGGCGGAAACGAAACCCTTGCTTGGCTAGGTGCACAGGGAATTGAATACCGTTTTGTAACAAACAATACCACCTTGTCTAGAAATGCGCTTGTTGCTAAACTCCAACACTTGGGTCTTAACATTAGCGAAAATGAATTGTTGAGTGCCAACTATGCAGGCGTCCTACAGCTACAAAAAATGGGGCTGACCCGATGTAGATTGGTGCTGGCTGAGACTGCGCAAGCCGACTATCCGCCAGCTGTTGAGGACGATCCAGAGGCGATTGTTGTTGGCGACATTGGCAACGATTGGGATTACGATTTGCTAAACAGCTTAATGAATCAACTGCTTGAAGGCGCTGAGCTGATTGCACTTCACAAGGGGCGTTATTTTCAAACCGACAAAGGACTGATGCTAGACAGTGGTGCTTTTGTGGCGGCACTAGAGCATGCTACAGGAAAAAAGGCGCATGTAGTGGGCAAGCCCAACGCTGCTTTTTTTGAGATGGGCAGTGCACTTTTAAACGCGGCTGCAAATGAATTGCTTATGGTGGGTGATGACTTAATCAATGATATTGAAGGTGCCCAAAATGCGGGCTATCATGCGGTATTGGTGCAAACAGGTAAGTATCGAAAAGCACTGGTGGAACAAAGTCCAATTACCCCCGATGGTATTATGGCGTCTATTGCTGCCTTGCCTAGTTATTTATCTGCCTTAATAAAGCAATAGAACAAAAAATGGTTTATTTTTGCTTTCATCGGGGCTTTACGCCCGAACGTAGCGTTCGGTACGGGCGGGGAACGAACATTGAAATAATAGGGGATG
>QXZR01000035.1 GCA_009886265.1 Flavobacteriaceae bacterium | reverse complement strand
TTTTGCTTAAAGGAATGTGCGCCTTTTCTTTTGCCTACAAAAAAGTGTTCCCCTTGGGTGTTGTGCGCAAGTATCTCGGTATTCACCAAGGCATCATACAAAATTACTTCTGCCTGTTTGATGGCGTTTACCCCCTTTAGGGTTATCAGTTCTGCATCCCCCGGACCCGCGCCAACTATGGTAAGGCTTCCTTTAGTTTTTTTGTGCATCCCTGAATTTTTTAATCCAATCTAGTACATGAGCAGCTTCGGTATAGTATTTTTTTGCAAAAGTTTCACTGGGCGATGTGGTGTTAAGCAAGCGTGTTACTTCGCCAAAAGGTTCAGCATCTAGGCTTTGATAGGTCGGAAAATGGGTTTCAAATGCATCTATAATAGAATGATGTGAATTTATTTTAGCAGCCCGTGTTGTGAGCAGTGCTTTGGCTGCACGAATTCTGCCTGCATAGCTAAAGTAAATACTGTTCGCCCATGCACCAGTTGCTAAGGCATCCTTTCCTTTTTCCAGTTGTTCTTCTGCATCATAGAGTAAGGTCTGCACCAAATCAATGGTTACACCAGCACATTCACCTACGCCAATGGCTTTTTCATATACTTTAGTATTGCCCCAATCCACAAAATCCTCATCGGTGAGGTTTGTGATGTCCGCATAACCTTTTAGGTTTTGGTAAAAATAGTCTGCTTCTTTTCTGAGGTAATACGCCAAAAAGGTTTCCGCTTTTTCTGCATTTGCTTCAAAGTCTTCTAATAACCAGCGCAATACCGCAGTAGTACGTTTGGCAGGAACTTTTAAAACTTTGTCTGCATAGCGCCCAGCGCCATTGCCCAATACCCCACCACCAAGCAATACTTGTGTGGCAGGCGCAATATTCCCGTTTGATTTCACGGTCATCCCTTGAAAACCAATATCTGCAATGGCGTGTTGCCCACAGGCATTCATACAACCACTGATTTTGATGTTGAGGTTATGCTTTTCAATGACTTCGGGATATTCATCTTCTATAACACGCTGTAGTGCTGCTGCCAAGCCCATGCTGCTTGCAATACCTAGATTACAAGTATCTGTTCCCGGACAGGCGACAATGTCATTAATTTTATGATATCCAGCTTTTGCCAAGTCTAGTTGCTGTAAGGCTTGATATAATGCCAGCAGGTTTTCTTCCCTAATGCCTCGTAACAAGATGCTTTGTCCTATCGTAAAACGAAAATCTTCGCCACAAAATGCGTCAATCACTTCCGCCAATGCACGTGCTTTGTCTGAAGAAATATCGCCTCTATCAATAGCTATACCAACAGTGACCAAGCCATCTTGCTTTTGCGCAGTCACATTGCTTGATTTCCATTTGCCGTAGCCTTCGTCCAAGGAGTTGTTTGTCTTGTATATACCAGTCTCTTTGACAACAACTGAGTTGTCTTCTATTGCTATTTCCTTTATGGTGATAGATTTATAGACCTCAAATACACGCTGTTCAAAAGTTTCAAACCCCTGTTCTTTAATCAAGAACTTCATGCGCGCCTTATTTCGGCGATTGCGTTCCCCATACTGGTCAAACACACGCACCACGGCTTCGGTAAACGGGATAAAACGTTCAACTGAAATAAATTCTTTTAGTACATCGGCTACCCTTGGCTGTGCGCCAATACCGCCACCCACAAGCATTTTAAATCCACGCTTGCCGTCTTTTATAACAGGGATAAAACCTATATCGTGGGTAAATGTGATGGCATCATCTTCTGCTGAACTAGAAAACGCAATTTTGATTTTCCGTCCCATGTCTTGGCAAATGGGGTTTCGCAAGAAGTATTCAAAAAATGCGTGTGCGTATGGCGTCACGTCAAAAGGTTCGTTCGTGTCTGCGCCTGCCATAGCTGATGCGGTTACGTTCCTGATGGTATTCCCACAGGCCTCACGCATGGTTATATCGTCTTGTTCTAGTTCTGCCCAAAGTTCAGGGGTTCTGTCTAGCGAGACATAGTGGATTTGAATGTCCTGACGGGTTGTGATGTGCAGGTTTCCGTTAGAATATTCGTCTGACACTTCTGCAATTCTGCGCAATTGTTTGGCGCTACATTTCCCATAAGGAATTTTGATGCGTACCATTTGTACGCCTTGTTGCCGTTGTCCATAAACGCCTCTTGCAAGACGTAGGCTTCGGAATTTTTCTTCGTCGAGTTTTCCCGCTTTGAATTCAAATATTTTTCGATCAAGCTCCAGTATATCGTATTCGACTACTGGATTTTCAACTTCGGTTCTAAAACTTTTCATGCGGTTTCGATAAATCCAACACCAGCGGTGTTAAAGGTTTGTGGGTCAATGAGTATAAATGATCCTAAGGCGGGATTTTCTTTATACGGTTTTGTAGAAAGCGGTTGTGCCAATGCTAAAGCGCCTTTTCCAATATCGTTAAGTCCCAATTGGTTGGTTTGACTGTGCTCTAAAGCTTCTAAATCTATTTTCGAACGAACGCTTTGCACTTTCACCAAACTGCGTTGAACGCCTTGTTGAAGCCAATACTTGTTCCCAGGAGTTAAGGGCGTGTCTTGCATCCAACAAAAGGTTGCACTAATGCTTTTCCCACGGTTTATGTTGGCTTGCTCATTTAGGATACTATCACCTCTTGAGGCGTCAATTTCATCAACCAATAGCAGCGTGGCATTTTCGCCAGCTGATACACGGTCTACAACTGTTCCGTATTTCTCAATTCTTTTGATGATGCTTTTTCTTGCTGATGGATTGATGCTAATGGCATCTCCAACGTTAAATACTCCAGATCGGACATTTCCTGCAAAACCACGATAGTCATGAAAGGCTTCTCGTTTTGGACGAATAACATATTGAATTTGGAATACGCCATCGTTTGCTTTGTTGCGTTCCACCGGAATTGCTTCCATCAAATCAATTAAGGCTTCTCCTTTGTGCCAATCTAGTTTTTCTGAACGGCTCACAACATTTTCATTGTACAGCGCTGAAAGGGGGATGTAGTGATAACTGACATCTTTATTTCCGTGTTTGTCGACAAGGTTGACAAGCGTTGCCTTAATTTCCTCAAACACTTCTTGCTTATAATCAACCAAATCCATCTTGTTTATAGCAAAAATGATATGCTTTATTCCTAACAGTTGGGTGATAAAAAAGTGTCTTTTTGTTTGTTCAATCACACCTTTGCGCGCATCAAGTAAAATAATACTGGCTTGCGCAGTTGAGCTTCCCGTAACCATGTTTCGGGTATATTCAACATGTCCAGGCGAATCAGCGATGATAAATCTTCTTTTAGGCGTAGAGAAAAATATGTGCGATACGTCAATCGTGATGCCTTGTTCACGTTCTGTCAGCAGTCCGTCTGTTGCAAGGGATAGGTCTAAATACCCAAATCCACGTGCTGCACTCTTTTCTTCAATGTGTTGGATTTGATCTGACTTCAATGCGCCAGTCTCGTACAACAATCTACCAATCAAGGTACTTTTGCCGTCGTCAACGCTTCCTGCGGTTGCTATTTTGATTAATTCCATCTTAAAAATACCCTACTTTTTTTCGTTCTTCCATGGCAGCTTCTGAACGTTTATCGTCCATGCGTGCGCCTCGTTCTGAGAAATTGGAACCTCCAATTTCATCTATAATATTATCTAACTCAGTTGCTTCTGATAAAACAGCCGCCGTACAACTCATGTCGCCAACCGTTCGGAAACGCACCGAGGTGTGTTTGCGCTCATCCTTTTCGGCTACCTGCACATAGTCCGATACGGGCATCCATTGATTGTCTCGTTTAAATACTTCACGCTCGTGTGCATAATAGATAGAAGGAATCTCTAATTTTTCTTGACGTATGTAGTGCCAAACATCTAGTTCTGTCCAGTTGCTGATAGGAAAAACCCTTACGTTCTCTCCGTTGTGGATCATACCGTTAAGCATATCAAAAAGTTCTGGGCGTTGTAGTTTTTCATTCCATTGACCAAAGTCATCCCGAACAGAAAAAACACGTTCCTTAGCACGGGCCTTTTCTTCGTCACGGCGTGCGCCACCCATACAGGCATCAAATTTATTTTCTTCAATGGTGTTCAGTAGGGTAGTGGTTTGCAAGCTGTTTCTGCTTGCGTGTCTTCCTTTTTCTTCTACTACGTTTCCTGCGTCAATATCGTTTTGAACGCTACCAACGATTAGGCGTAGCCCATGTTCTGCCACGAGTTTGTCACGAAGTTCAATGGTTTCAGGGAAATTGTGTCCTGTGTCTATGTGAACCAACGGAAATGGAATGGTAGCAGGAGCAAATGCCTTTTGTGCCAAGTGTAATAAGGTGATGGAATCTTTTCCACCAGAGAACAGTAGGCAGGGGTTGTTAAATTGCCCAGCTACCTCTCTGATAATATAAATGGATTCCTCCTCTAATTGTTTTAGTATACTCATGATTTAGTTATATGCAGTCCACATTCTTTTTTGCTCGATTCCCACCACCATCTTCCTGCGCGTATGTCTTCGTCAGGAGCTATGGCCCTGGTGCAAGGTGCGCATCCAATGCTGATAAAGCCTTTTTTGTGAAGGCTGTTTTGTGGAACCTTGAATTGGTTTAAATAAGTTATTACGTCGTCTAAAGACCAGTGCAGTAATGGATTGAATTTGATGATGTCAAAAGCTTCATCGTATTCAAAAAATGCCAAGTCAGCTCTGTTTTGAGATTGTCCTTGTCTTAGCCCTGTTATCCAGACATCTTTGCCTTTTAAAGCTCGTTTTAAGGGTTCTATTTTACGAACAGCACAGCATTCTTTTCGGTTTTCAACTGATTCGTAAAAGCTGTTAGGTCCTTTTGTGGTCACCAGTTCGGCAACGGCTTGATGATTTGGTGTATAAACTTCAATGGGAAGCTTAAATTTTTGTTGGGTTGATGCAAGCACATCATAGGTTTCTTGAAACAAACGACCCGTATCTAGTGTAAAAACGGAAATGGGAAGTTTGTTGGTTCCAATGTGATGTGTTATTACTTGGTCTTCTTGACCCAATGAAGTAGAAAATGCAATTTGTCCCAATTGTTGTTCAATTAGGAAAGTAAATAGTTCTTCTAGGCTTGTTGTTGCTTCTAGAAGCTTGTTAAGCGCTTTTACTTTTTGTGTGCTCACTTTTTCCCCCAGTTTACCTTGTTCCACAGGCGCTCATGGGCTACATAGAGCATCATTTTTGTCACTAATTCAATTCCGCCAATAGAAAGCGCAAAAGAAATCTCTCCTGTGATGACATAACTAATAATAATGGTGTCTAGTGTGCCAATTATACGCCAGCTCATAGACTTGAGTAATGATCTAGACCATCCTTCTTTGGATTTAGATACAGTTCTCTTTTTTTCCGATATAAATAGTTGTTCTACTAACATGTTCCTTAAGATTGGTTGACAAATATAATAAATACTACTAAATAGATAGGATATATATTATTTATTTTTTTAACTTTGAATTATGATTTCAAATAAGTGTAAATACGCCATAAGGGCATTGGTGCATATTGCTAACAATGAGCAAGATGACAGGGCTGTTATGACGTCGGATATTGCACGCGAGCAACAAATACCCCGTAAATTTTTAGAAATTATTTTAAGAGAATTACGTAATAACCGCATATTAGAGAGCAAACGAGGCAAGGACGGTGGGTTTAGATTGCTACGTGCTGCCGAGGATATTAGCCTTACGGAAGTCATGCGTATTATAGACGGGCCCATAGCCATGCTGCCTTGTGTTTCATTAAATTATTATCGTAAATGTGATGAATGTGAAGAGGAGTCTTGTGAAATCAAAGCGGTGTTTGAACAGGTTCGTGACCGAACACTTGATATACTCAATGGCCAAACGATAAAATCCTTAACTTTGTCCTAATGAACAACTGTTTATGAAAAGTCGCATTGCCCTTTTACTGGCTTTATTCACCCTGTTTATTTCTACAGAAAGTAGCTTTATGCTGCATTTTTGCCACAATCAATTTGTCGCTGCTTCCGTTAACAAGGAAATTTCCACTTGTTGTAAGAAAAAAGCCCACCCAGGACCAGTTGTTACTGGCATTTGTTGTGAACTGTCCTCATTTGATACCCAATTAAATGATACGGTTTTAAATGATAAGAGTATAGCTGATATTTTACCTTCATATTTTGCTGTTGTTTCTGAAACAGCGGTAGTCAGTATTGTTGTAAAAGATCGTTTGCAGCAACATATCACCAGACCACCTCCCAAGCGCTCCAAGCGAGACTTACATATATTTTATGCGCAATATTTGATTTGATGTCATAAGCAATTCTTTTGAACTGTTTGTCTCATTAAATTATTTATTATGTTTAAATCTTATTTATTACCCATTTATTTATGTCTTTTAGGTGCAGCCCATGCGCAGCATCAGGTTTCAGGTTATATTTATAACCAAGAAAACAACATTCAATCCCCATTAGCTGGAGCTAGTGTGTATTGGGAGAACTCAACTTCTGGTACCGTTAGTAACGACGATGGCTACTTTACTTTAGACCACAATCCAGAAAACACGGTTTTAGTGGTTTCCTATTTGGGCTTTAAAACAATTAAATTAACCTCAGGTTTTAACAAGCCCATTGAAGTAATTTTAATTCCAGACGATGCCGCTTCTCTAAATGAGGTAACGGTTTTGCAACGCAGAAAAGCACTGCAACGTGCTATTTTCACTCCTCGAAACGTAAGCACCATTGGAAGTGCCGAATTGCTCAAAGCAGCCTGTTGCAATCTTTCAGAGAGTTTTGAGACCAATCCTTCTATTGATGTTAATTATGCCGACGCCTTGACGGGAACCAAACAAATTCAAATGTTGGGTCTTACAAGTCCATATATTTTATTTACACAAGAGAACATTCCAAACTTGAGGGGTAGCAACCAAACTTTTGGACTAAGCTTTACGCCCGGTACTTGGGTAGAGAGCATTCAAATTACAAAAGGAGCGGGTGCGGTAAGTAGTGGCTATGAGAGTATATCAGGTCAGATTAACGCTGAACTTATTAAGCCTTTGACGGCTCCACCTTTATTTATTAATGGTTTTCGTTCTGCAAATGGTAGAACAGAAGTTAACCTACAAGGTAAATACGACTTGTCTTCTAAATGGGCAACTTCGCTTTTTGTTCATGCCAATAAACGCTCGCAGATTACGGATAATAATAACGACGGCTTTTTGGATGCGCCACTTTCGGAGCAGCTCAATGTGCTGAGTCGTTTGCAATATATTGATGCTGAAAAGGGTTGGGTTGGTTTTGCCAGTTTTAAGGCTTTATCTGATACGAAGCAAATAGGTCAACTTTCCTATGCGCCAGGATTACATAAATTTAAAAGTCAGTATTGGGGTGGTGAGCTTGATACCGATAAATGGGAGTTTAACCTTAAAACAGGCTATGTAGACCCTGAAATCCCGTACAGGAGTATTGGTTTTCAATCGGCTATTAGCCGCCACAAGCAATCAGCTTATTTTGGCAATAAAAACTATAACGTTAGCTATACCAGTTATTTTCATCATATAGTGTATCAGTCTATTTTAGGGAATACACTTCATAAATTTAAGGCAGGATTGCAATATATGGTAGATGTTTATGACGAAACCATTTTAACCACACATATCAAAAGAAACGAAACTAATTTGGGCGCTTTCTTTGAATACAATTACGATGGCATAGAAGGGTTCAATGCGATTATTGGAGCAAGAGTTGACCATCACAATGTAATGGGCACTTTTGTTACGCCTCGTGTTCACTTGCGCCATGCTTTCTTTGACAACAAATCTATTTTACGTCTGTCAGCAGGTGAGGGAAGACGTATAGCTAGCATATTTGCTGAAAATCAAAAGTTTTTGGGCAGTCAACGGAAATTATTCTTAGCACAGCCAACTGAACCCATGTATGGCTTGCTTCCAGAGCGCGCTTGGAATTTTGGACTGAGTTGGATTCAGAAAGCTACGCTTATGAATAGACCTTTTGATTTTATTTTGGATGTTTATCGAACACAGTTCACCAATAGGGTAGTGGTAGATTGGGAAACGCCGGGTGCGATTTCTTTTTATAACCTTGATGGCAAAAGCCACGCCCAAAGTATCCAGCTCACCGTTAACACCTCTTTAAATGACCGTATAGATCTCCGTTTTGCCTACAAAACGTTTGACATTAAAACGGATTATAGATCTGGGCTTAAACGGGTTCCGTTGCAAGCTGAGAATCGTTGGTTTGCTTTTGTGGGATATGGATCTGTTTTAGAGGATGGTAAGCAATGGCGTGCTGATGCAACACTTCACCGTGTTGGCAGACAACGACGAGTAGCATCTTTTACTACTCCCTCAGATTTCGCGGCAGGATTTTCTCTGTTAAGCATGCAATTAACGCGTCAATTATCAAATCAGCTCTCTGTATATGCGGGTGCTGAAAACTTACTTGATGTCAAGCAAACAGATGCTGTTTTGTCTTCTGACGATCCATTTGGCGCAGCTTTTGATAGCAGTCAGCTATATGCCCCTGTCTTTGGCAGGATGCTTTATGCTGGATTTCGTTTTAATCTTTAAATTAGTGGTATGAAAATTAAATTATTAATCATGTTGTTTTTTGCTACTGCCGCAGTAGCTCAAACCCAAAAAGAGAATATAGAAGTACGCGGCAACTGCGATTTGTGTAAGAAGCGTATTGAAAAAGCTGCCCTGAACACAAAAGGGGTGAAGTATGCCAGTTGGACAGCTGAAACCCAACAGTTAACACTCATCTATAATGCTAAGAAAACCAGTGCTAAAAGCGTAGCTAAAAATATAGCTGCGGTAGGACATGAAGCTGATAGCATCGTTGCTACTGAAGAAGCTTACAATGCTTTGCCCGCTTGTTGTATGTATAAATCGGTTTCCGCGCACGGAGGTTAGTTATATAGCATGCCTGTTTAATCTTAATTTTATTCATGTATTGTTAAATCATGAACGCTGCACGAGCGTTTTGGTTTTTTTACTTTCTTTATAGAAATTAAAATTTTAACATTCATGAAAAATATAGTAATTATTATGCTGGCATGCATAGCAATCACCTCATGCCAAAATACAACAACCGAACTTGCTGCAGCACCAGGTTATCTAAACGCTGGTGGTGAACGAGTAAATGCATACGATGGCGATCCTGCAAACCTTGCCTTAGTAGATGCTTATATTGACGCACATAATACAAGAGATTTAGAAGCCATAGCCTCAATGAACATAGATTCTACGGAAATGTTAGGTGGTTTTAAGGTTATCAATTCTCTAGGAGATGTTGTTGAGGGCGTAGAAACCCACAAAAACACATTAGCAGCTTGGTTTGATGCTGAAAACCCACAGTGGAATACGTATTTTGCTTATTCAATGAAGGTTGATGGTCAACCTGGAGAATGGGTAATTACTGGTCACAAGCTAACGCGTACTGTTGACGGCGAAGAAACTTCTTCTTACGATATTCTTGATATTTATATAGAGAATGGCAAGATTGGTGGTTTTTGGGTATATACTCGAAAAGCCAAATAATAGCTTTCACATAATGCAAATAAAAAATGCTTACCCAGCGGTAAGCATTTTTTTATTATTTAATCAAAGTTTCTCTAGTTAAGTTTTGCACTAATGGCAAAATTGGAAAAGTTCCTGACTTTGTTTCTAGTTAGGTTTACGCTATTTTCTTATTAACCATAATGATAAGTGAACTCAAAGCAAACATAATACCAGCAGGTAAGAATTTAATTGCTTCGTCACCAACTTTAAAGTGCATTGCGATAGCACCAACCATTAGCACGGCCATAAGGCCAGCTGCAGGAGTGATTGTTTTTTTGTTAAAGAAACCAATTAACAAACCAAGGGCTGCTAATATTTTAAGACCTCCCACAAGGTAAACCATGGTTTCGCTAAGACCGTATGCAGCAAATTCTTCTGTCATATTGGTGGCATCTCCTCCACGGTATATGGTTGCTTTTCCAAATCTAAAAAGCCATACATTAAGTACAACTGCAGCAACTGTAATCATTGAAATTTTTTGTAAAATTTTCATTTTCTAAGATTTTTGTGATTTAAATATATACAAATTTAAAATAAGGTACACTAAAGCAGGTGCAGATTGTAATACATCGTCTCCAATATATATTCTTGTGCACAAAGCTGCACCCATGAGTAGTGCGAGTAATAAAGCGGCGTATTTTCCTATGTTGGTATAATAAAAGCCGAGAAGAACGCCTATTCCCAACAACGACTGAAAAACCGCAATAGATACCCTGTAATCTCCAAAACCGTATCTCTCAAACTCTGTTACATAAAAAGGATGGATGAGCGCAATTATTCCATAGAATAAGTGAGAAAAGCCGCTAAAGAAAATTATGGTTCTTTTAATCATTGCGCTAAGGTAGGCTATTATATAT
>QXZR01000034.1 GCA_009886265.1 Flavobacteriaceae bacterium | reverse complement strand
ACGCTCCTCAAATGTTTCTTCGTTTAGGATAACAAAACGGTACTTGGCAAGCCACCGCTGCCAAAATCCAGATTTTTTATTTTTTTTATTATCCATCTGTGCAAATATAACTAGTTGTTTGATAGCGTGCGCTGCCTTCTGCCAAGTCCGTTTTCTTTGTTACCTTTGTGAAAAATCAATAGTATGATACTTGCTATTAGTCCTGTTCAAATTCTTGTCATTGCGCTTGTAGTGCTACTCTTGTTTGGTGGAAGGAAAATTCCAGAGCTTATGAAAGGCCTCGGTACCGGAATCAAAGAGTTTAAAAACGCCACCAAAGAAGAAGAGAAAAAAGACGCTTCAAAAGAAGACTAGTCCTTTTTTAATTCTTTCATTGATTGCATAATTGCCTCTGTTTCAAACACATAGTCTCTTTTGGCTACAGTCGGTGCAAAAACAAAGCCTTCCATAACAAGGTAGCTGTTGCTTTTTTTGTCGTCCAATAAAAACTGTAAAAAAGGTCCTGCCATAAAATCTCCTTTTACCTCCCAAGTACCTCGCGTTTCTATCGCTTGCATGCCGTTAATCGTGGTCTTATAAACATAGGGCTCGTAAGCCGCTTCGGTAATAAGGTGTGTGCTTGCTAATCTGCCTGGAATAAATGCTTGGCCTACAGAATCGCGAATACGAATAATGTCTGCCAAGGGTTGTTCAAAATCAAGCTGGGTCGTTCTTGGCAACGCATAAACAATAAGATTTACATGTCCTTTGCGAATTTCCCGCTGAAACCAAACGGCGCTTTTTTCTTCCTTAAATACGTTGTAGGCTGAAGGGATCGAAAGATCTATTCCAAACCTGTCTTGAAGCACATTTTGATTTAATGTTGATTTAAGTGTGCGTCTTTGGCGCTCTGCAACCTCCCCTTTTTTAAACGACTTGATAATCCCTGAAGATTGAGACAGTATCATTTCTACAAGTGTCGCTGTATCAGGTGCGCTCAATACGGCCATTTGTTGCGGACTTGCATAGCGGTTTTTGTCCGTTCTTATAACAACCTCATCGCCAAAGCCAACCCATAAAACCATACGGCTTAACCTTGTAAAGCCCGTAAAAACTTCGGGAGGTATTTGCTTTAAGTCAAAAAGGGGTTCTTTTTGTGGCAATCCTTCCGCCGGAAAAGCAAAGGCAGCGCGTACCGCGTCGCCTACTTCTGTCTCCCACAACAAATCAGGCATCACCACTGAAATGGTATTGATGTTTCCGTTGGACGATTTTACCAAGGGTGTTGATGGGCGGTTTTGACAGCCCAACGCAGCAAAAAGTAATAAGAGAATGCGTATGTTCATGAAGCTATAACCACAATAATTACGCCAACATGGCGGCAATACCCGGCAGTGTTTTTCCTTCCAAACTTTCTAACATGGCTCCGCCACCTGTGGAAACATAACTGACCTCGTTCTCTAGGTTAAATTGTTTTACCGCTGCAACCGAGTCTCCTCCGCCCACTAGTGAGAACGCTCCGTTTTTGGTTTGTTCCACAATGCTTGCCCCCAATGCACGGGTTCCTTTAGAAAAGTTTTCAAACTCAAAGACGCCCAAAGGTCCATTCCACAAAATGGTTTTAGATTGCTTTACTACGGTATCAAATTTAGCTTCGGACAATGGCCCTGCATCCATTCCCTCCCAATCGTCTGGGATTTCGTTAATAGGAAATATTTGCTGAGGCGTGTCGTTAGAAAAATCTTGGCCTGCACGTACATCTACTGGCAAGTGTACTTGCACGCCCAGTGCTTCTGCTTGTTCAAGAATCGATAGTGCCAGGGGCATCTTTTCGTCTTCACAAATAGATTTCCCTATTTTACCTCCTTGTGCTTTAATAAAGGTAAAGGCCATGCCACCGCCAATAATCAGGTGATCAACTTTTGAAAGGATGTTTTCGATAATGGTGATCTTGGAAGACACCTTTGCACCACCCAAAATAGCCAAGACAGGCTTTTCTCCAGAAGCCATTACTTTGTCAATGGCCGTTATTTCTCCTGCCAGCAAATGCCCAAAACACTTCTTATTTGGAAAAAACTGTGCCACCACTGTGGTTGAGGCGTGTGCGCGGTGCGCAGTGCCAAATGCATCGTTCACATAAACTGTTCCTAGCTCAGAAAGGGCTTTTGAAAAGTCCTTATCTCCTTTGGTTTCGGCTTCGTGAAATCGCAAGTTCTCAATTAATAGTACCTCGCCTTGACCCAATGCTGCTGCTTGAGCTGTGGCCTTTGAACCAACAACTTCATCACAAAAGTGTATGGCTTTGCCTAGATGTTTTTCAAGTGTAGGAACTATTTGCTTAAGACTTAGTTTAGGATCACTCCCTTTAGGTCTGCCCAAGTGAGACATCAACACACAGCTCCCTCCTTGCTCTAATATATGTTGAATAGTGGGCAGCGCAGCAAC
Organism: Flavobacteriaceae bacterium; assembly: GCA_009886265.1. Taxonomy (GTDB): domain Bacteria; phylum Bacteroidota; class Bacteroidia; order Flavobacteriales; family Flavobacteriaceae; genus UBA7446. The sequence continues at coordinate 10,310 of QXZR01000034.1, read as the reverse complement.
GATTCTTGTGTCGTCTGTTACATTGCCGTTGTCGTCTAACGGAACGTTAAAGTCTACGCGTATCAAGGCGCGTTCCTGGCTAAATGAAGTGTTTTGTAGGGTATTCATGTGTGTGTTTTGTTTGCGCAAAAATACAATATCATCTTGGTTTGAAGTAGTCCATTTTTATAAACTGCATGTTTGTATATTTAGGCATGCTTTTTAATGCCGTATTGGGTCACGATACTCAAAAGAAATCATTGACCGACAGCCTTGCTGTCAAACGTATTCCGCACGCCCAACTTTTTGAAGGCGACGACGGACACGGGCTGTTAACCGTCGCGCTGGCCTATGCCAATGCTGTGGTCTGTGGAGATAATCCAGAAGGGGCTTCCATGCAAAAAGCAATAGGAATGGTTCATCCTGATATTCATTTTGTTTTTCCAACGGCTATTACTTCCGATGTAAAAACAAAACCCACTTCAAATGACTTCCTTGAAAAATGGCGAAGCTTTGTCTCCGAACAGCCTTTTGGATCGCTATATGATTGGATGCGCTATTTGGGCGCTGAAAACAAGCAGGGTGTTATCAATGTTAACGACGCCTTGTCCGTAATGCAAAAAGTCAGCCTTAAATCATTTGAAGGTGGGTGGAAATGTGTCATTATTTGGCATGCCGAAAAACTCACCATTGCTGCGTCTAACAAATTACTAAAGAGCATAGAAGAGCCTCCTGCTAAAACACTGTTTTTACTTTTATGTCCCGATGCCTTTCAGCTTATTGCAACCATCAGATCAAGGTGTCAACGAACCCGCTTTGGCGGTATTGAACAAAACCTTATCGCACAGCATCTGGAAAAAAAAGGTGTCGCTAAAACCTTATCCGCTGCGGTTGCTGGCCAATCAAAAGGTAATGTGGGAAAAGCGCTTGGTCTTGTAGATCAACAAAATGAACTTGCGCAATATGAAGATTGGTTTGTTGCTTGGGTGCGCACTGCTTTTCGTGCAAAAGGAAATAAAGCTGTGGTGCTAGAACTTTCTGAATGGAGTCAGTCTTTGGCGTCAAAGGGCATAGAAACGCAGAAACAATTTTTGTCGTTCGCCATACAAATGTTTCGGGCTGCGCTTATGAATCATTATAAGTTAGAGGCTGTTGCCAACTTTTATCCCAAGTCAGATTTCAAACTTGAGCGCTTTGCGGCTTTTATTCATGGTGCTAACATTTTACCCATTATTACTGCGCTTGAAGACAGCATGTATCACCTTTCCCGAAATGGCAGCCCACAAATGATTTTTACCGAACTCTCCTTTAAATTAACACGCTTACTGCACACAAAAGCATAAATAGCTTTTGTCTATTGTATTTGTATTTTATTATAGGCGGGGTTTATTTTTTGCGCTCCTTTCTTTTGGTGCTAATCGTTTTTATTTAACTGTTCCTGTCGCTTCAGTGGTTGCGGCTAAGAAAGTCGCTTAAATCGCTTTATTTTGGCTTTTGGAGGAAAAAAGTAAGTGATGAGGTGTTTGTAGTTTGCCAGCCTTTGAAATTTGCAAACAGCCCTTTATAAAATGCTTTAATCCACGGCACTTTGGTCTTTCGATATTGTTCGGAAAGCAGCGAAATATAAAAAGCGTCCCAATACATGTTTTTTGTTTTAAGCAATTCAAAGCCTACTTTACGCCCAAGTAACGCTATGGCGTGCTTGTTGTAATGCCAGCGGTGGCGGGGTACGTCATAGGCAGCCCAAAAAGATTTGTAGTGTTTGGCATCCCATGATGCGGCGTTGGGTACAGCCAAAACCAATACGCCTCCCGGCTTAAGGGATTTATAAAACGACGCCAAGGCTTCACTGGGCTTATTTATATGTTCAAAGACATGCCAAAGTGTTATGACATCAAATTGGTTTTCTTTTAGCGGCACGGACAACGTACTAAGCTGTCTTTGCTTGAGGATTTTAGTTGCGCTTGGAGAGGTGTCATAAACACAAACCCGCCATCCCTCTTGTTGAGCGGCTAGGGCAAAGTCGCCATTGCCTGCGCCGTAATCCAACATTTGTCCCTTAGTCGGAAATTGACGAATCCAGTTGAGTTTTGATTTGATATTACGCCGCTTAACCCATGCATAAACTTTAGCTTTAAAACTAATGGCTTGGGTATCGTGTGAGGCATATCCTGTTTTGGGATAATATTGTTCAAGTTCCGCATCGCTGAGTTCGGGAGTGGTTTTTAGCGCCGTCGTTTCCTTGTCCAAAACTAAATCAAAGCTGGACTTGCTGACGAGGTGATCGATAACAGTAAATGGTTTCACGTGGAACAATTAACGGCCCATATACACCAACAAGACTGACAAATCGCTTGGTGATACACCGCTAATGCGTGAGGCTTGCGCTATGGTTACGGGTTGGATTTTGTTGAGTTTCTGTCGCGCTTCTATGGATAGGGATTTTACCTTTTCATAGTCAAAATCTTTTGGAATCGGCACGTGCTCTAAAGAAGAGAGTTTGTCTGCTTGCAATTTTTCCTTGGCAATATAACCTGCGTATTTAATTTGTATTTCAACCTGCTCTAAAGTGGCGGTGTCAATGGCTTCTTTAGCCACAAAGTCGCTAACAGTGTTAAGCGTGAGGAAGTCTGCAATTGTTAGATTCGGACGGGCCAACACTTTTCCCATTTTTAGGGATTGCTTTACCGGGTTTGAATCTTTCTTTGTCAGAATGGGGTTGATGTCTTCAGGCACTACGCTTGTTTTTTCAAAGAAGCGCAACAAGGCCGAAGTCTTTTGTGATTTAGTTTCTAACAGACGCATACGCTTGTCAGAAGCAAGACCCATATCGTGAGATCTGGGCGTAAGGCGAAGGTCTGCATTATCTTGTCTCAACAAGGTGCGGTATTCTGCCCTTGATGTAAACATACGATACGGCTCTTCAGTGCCTTTGGTGATAAGGTCGTCAATTAACACGCCGATATAAGCCTCTTCGCGGCTGAGAATAAAAGATTCTTTTTGTACGACATGGTTGTGGGCGTTGATTCCAGCCATGATGCCTTGTGAGGCCGCTTCTTCATAGCCTGTAGTACCGTTGATTTGCCCTGCGAAAAACAAGCCTGAGACAAGCTTGGTCTCCAAGCTGTGTTTGAGTTGCGTGGGTTGGAAAAAATCATATTCAATGGCGTAGCCCGGTCTAAAAAACTTAACCTTTTCAAAACCAACAACAGCTGAAAGCGCCTTAAACTGGACTTCTTCTGGAAGCGATGTTGAGAAGCCATTTACATAAACCTCTACCGTGTCCCAGCCTTCCGGCTCAACAAACAATTGATGTCTATCTTTTTCGGCAAAACGGTTGATTTTATCCTCTACCGATGGGCAATAACGGGGACCTATACTTTTAATTCGTCCGTTAAACATGGGGGAACGATCAAAGCCTTCTCTGAGCAAATCGTGAACAACGGGACTGGTATACGTCATATGACAGGACCGCTGGGTTTTTAGTGTGTGGCTGTCGTCTAAATAAGAAAATTTAGAAGGGTTACTGTCGCCGGGCTGTTCTATCATCTTGCTGTAATCCAAAGACCTTCCGTCAACCCGGGGTGGTGTGCCTGTTTTCATACGACCAGAATTAAAACCTCTTTCTATTAGTCGTTCGGTTAGGCCAAAAGAAGCGCTTTCGCCTGCGCGACCACCTCCAAATTGTTTCTCGCCAATATGAATAAGACCATTAAGAAACGTACCGCTTGTTAGTACCACAGATTTCGCTTTAATTTCAATGCCTAGTGAGGTAACAACTCCTGCAATGCTGTCCTTTTCAAAGAGGAGGTCTGTGACCATTTCTTGGTAAAAATCAAGATGTTCCGTTTGTTCTAATTTGTTGCGCCAGTGCTGTGCAAACATCATCCGATCGGATTGAACGCGCGGGCTCCACATGGCAGGGCCTTTAGAGCGATTAAGCATTTTGAACTGAATGGCCGATGAGTCTGATACAATTCCGCTATATCCGCCAAGTGCGTCTATTTCTCTAACAATCTGACCTTTTGCAATACCGCCCATGGCAGGGTTACAGGACATTTGACCAATGTTTTGGAGGTTCATGGTAATAAGCAGGGTGGTGGTGCCCATATTGGCTGCGGCAGCTGCAGCCTCTGCGCCTGCATGCCCACCACCAACTACAATTACGTCATAAATATCACGAAACATGGTTTTCCTTGTTTTGTTCCACGTGAAACAATTTTATACACGCTTGCTCTGCGCTCCGCATATCTGCTATTTGAAATTCTGTTTTATCCTTAAAACCCAAACAATGTAAGAGTCCATGAGACATAACACGAAGGAGCTCATCATCAAAAGGAACATTCTGCTCAACTGCGTTTTCACGAACACGCGTTACAGAAATGGCAATGTTGGCAGAAACATCTTTGCCGACGGTGTCGTCAAAGGTAATGATGTCAGTTAACGTATTGTGGTTCAGGTATTTAAGGTTTAATTCGAGCAAGGCTTCGTCATCCATAAAGGCATAAACAAGCGTCAGAGCCGTTGCGTTATGCTGGTTTGCACATTTTGTAAGCCAGTTGACAAACATTTGTTCGTCAACAAGAACAAAATCTGTTTGGTATGTAAAATCCACCGATGCATCCATGGCGCAAATATATTCAATTAGAGTTGTAATAAAAGATGAATAGTCGTTGTATCTTTGACAAACTATTATGTCTATACGCGTTCGTTTTGCACCTAGCCCTACCGGCCCCTTACACATTGGGGGTGTTCGCACGGCACTATACAACTATTTATTCGCTAAAAAACACGGAGGTGTGTTTATCCTAAGGATTGAAGATACCGATCAAAACCGTTTTGTGGATGGGGCAGAAGCCTACATTACAAAAACGCTTGATTGGTTGGGCATAAGCCCAGACGAAAGTCCAAGCAAACCGGGAACTGCTGGTCCGTACCGACAAAGTGAGCGAAAGGACGGCTACCTAAAATATGCTAAGTTATTAGTAAAAAACAGCAGTGCTTATTTGGCATTTGATACAGCAGATGAGCTACAAAGCCTCCGCGAAGCGGCTGAGCAAAAGGGCGGGCGCTTTATCTATAATTGGGAAAACAGGAATCGCCTTAAGAACAGCTTGTCGTTAAGTGCTGACGAAGTCGCTGAGCTAATTGAAAACAAAGCACCTTATGTCATTCGGTTCAAAAGTTATGAAAAAGGGAGAGACAAGTCATTGTCTATGGTTGACAAAATTCGAGGAGACGTCGTGGTTGACACTTCTTTGTTAGACGATAAGATTATTGTAAAACAAGACGGCATGCCTACATATCACCTCGCTAATGTAGTAGATGATCACCTGATGGAAATCAGTCATGTGATTCGGGGAGAGGAGTGGTTGCCTTCAATGGCGCTGCACGTGCTTTTGTACAACGCTTTTGGTTGGAAAACACCTGTTTTTGCACATGTGCCTTTGATTTTAAAGCCTACTGGAAAAGGAAAGCTTTCAAAGCGGGATGGCGATAAATTCGGTTTTCCTGTATTTCCATTGGAATGGGACAAAGAGACGCCAGGTTTTAAAGAGGCTGGTTATTTGCCGGAGGCGCTTGTAAATTATTTGGCTTTATTGGGGTGGAACCCTGGTGGTGAAGAAGAGCTTTTTTCTTTAAAAGAGTTGGTGGCGTTATTTTCGCTTGAGGGCATAACCAAGGCGGGGGGGCGATTTGACCCCGAACGCTGTAAATGGTTTAACCAACAGCACCTCCATAAAGCAGATTCAGCGCTTGTTGAATCCTCGCTTGCTCAACTACTTCAGCAAAAGGGCATAGACAATGCGTCGGTTTCAACAGCTGATGTCGTGGGCTTGGTACAAGATCGGCTAACACTACTTACTGACCTTTGGGATGAAGCGTATTTCTTTTTTGTTGCACCTGTTGAATACGATGAGAAAGCAGTGCGAAAGCAGTGGAAAGAGGAAACGCCTCAGATCTTATCTGCTGTGATGAATAGTATAGAAAATGCTCACGACGCACAGGCAGAAACCTTAAGCGCCGGCATAAAGTTATGGGCAAATGAAAACAACATAAAACTAGGCATGATCATGGCGCCCTTGCGAATTGCGTTGGTTGGTGCGCTAAAAGGCCCTAATGTGTTTGCTATTTGTAGTGTTTTGGGTAAGGCTGAATGCGTGAAAAGAATTGCTTCTGCTATTGACAAAAATTAGCGCAATTTTTCTTATCTTATGGGTGAACTTTTAAAACAACTTTTATGGATGTAATATTCAATGCTGCCATTGGCTTCGGTATAGTACTGCTGCTGTTTGTGGCTGTTTTTATAGTAACGCAGCAAACCGCTGCTGTGGTTGAACGCTTTGGTCGTTTTCAAAGCATTCGCCAATCAGGGCTTCAAATTAGAATCCCACTTGTCGACCGTATCGCAGGTCGCTTGAGCCTAAAAATTCAACAACTTGATGTAATTGTAGAGACCAAAACCAAAGACGATGTATTTGTCAAACTAAAAGTGTCTGTGCAATATATGGTAATCAAAGACAAGGTGTATGATGCCTTCTACAAGCTTGACTACCCACATGACCAAATTACTTCATACGTATTTGATGTGGTGCGCGCAGAGGTGCCTAAAATGCGCCTAGACGACGTGTTTGAACGCAAAGACGACGTTGCGATTGCTGTTAAGTCAGAGCTTAACGATGCCATGATTAACTATGGGTATGATATTATCAAAACCTTAGTTACAGACATAGACCCCGACCTACAAGTAAAAGAGGCGATGAACCGTATTAATGCTTCGGAGCGAGAGAAAATTGCAGCGCAGTATGAAGGAGATGCCGCCCGTATTTTAATTGTTGAAAAGGCAAAGGCAGAGGCAGAGTCTAAACGACTACAGGGACAAGGAATCGCCGATCAGCGTCGTGAGATTGCCCGTGGGTTAGAAGAGTCTGTTGAGGTATTAAACAAGGTGGGGATAAACTCGCAAGAAGCCTCCGCATTGATTGTTGTAACACAACACTATGATACGCTACAGTCAATTGGGGAAGAGACCAACTCTAACCTAATTTTATTGCCAAACTCGCCACAAGCGGGGTCAGACATGCTTAACAATATGGTGGCGTCATTTACGGCGAGCAACCAAATTGGCGAAGCCATGAAGAATCATAAAAAGAAAAAAGATGCGGGAGAGGCGTAAGCCTTAACGCGTTAAACATAAAAAACCCCGGCCTTGTGTTGGGGTTTTTTGTTACAGGTTAATATTGTGGGCAAGAGACACCAAAAACACCCATTTTTTCATGGTGGGAAACTGCCAGTGCATGATCCCTGTGTTTAGCTTTAATGCTTGAGAAAGTTTGTTTGATACTTGAGCGGTAAATCTGTTTTGATTAAACCCTGATCCAGAGTTCTGAAGGAAGATTTCTTCGCTTAGACTAACCGTTAGTTTTGCTGTAAGCGGTAGACTTGCTGTGAGGCCAAAACGATAGCGAAGCTGCAGGTCTTTATTGATCCAGCGTTCTTCTACAAAAACCGTGTTGGTAAAACGTACTTTGTTGAGCTGAGTCGAAAAGGCTAATTTTTGATATGCGCCATCTTCATTGATCGCGGCAATTTTTCTATAGCCTGCCGAAAGGGTTACGTTGGGTGCAAGCGCACTGCTAAAGCCGGCGGTAAACAGCGCTTGATCTTTTGCCAAATCTAAGTCAAAACTGCGGTGTTGGTATTGCAAGTCGATGCTAGTATTGCTGTTTATTTTGAGTTTGTTCTTGTAAATCAACCAAGAGCCAACATCTGTTTGGGCGTGAGTGCTTAGGGCGAAAAGGGAACAAAGAATAAAAAGATTATATTTTAACATCTTCGGCGTATTTAATCAGTAATGGATTTTTGTCTGTACGTGCTTTTATAATAAAATCAATCGCCGCAGCGTCTAGTACTGCAGCTGTTTTTTGATGTGCTGCAAGTACTATGGCAACAGCTATGCGGGTGCCTGTTTTCTTTGCAGCTGTATTATAGAGTGGAGCTAATGCTGCCGCAGGAATATCTTTAGCCAATGCCGCAATTTGGTCGGCGGCGGCTTCCTGCTTTTCTGCATTAAAAGAGGTAAACTTTTTACCTAGTTTACGAAGTGTATCTAATGGAGAAGCGACGTGTGTTTGTTGTGGTTGCTGTTGTGGTTTTGACTGTTGTTTAGACCAAGTGTCGCGCAACCCAACTGTTTTATTAAAAACATTTAGTCCGTCAGTGCTGTCTTGATCACAAACAAAGTACCCCAACCGTTGAAATTGGAAGTGGTCTCCGGCTTTTACCTCAGCCAACATCGGTTCTGCGAAAGCTGTTTGAACAGACAGGGAGTCTGGATTTAGCTGTGTCATAAAATCAACCTCCTTGTCTCCATCGGGGCTTGGGGTTTTAAACAAACGGTCGTATTGGCGTACGGATATTTCTTTAGCATCCCCTGCAGAAACCCAATGAATGGTTGCTTTTACTTTGCGTTGGCTTTCTGGACTGCCGCTGCCGCTCAAACTTTTAGGGTCATACGTGCAATGCACGGTCTCAATGTTTCCTGCTGCGTCTTTTTCTAAAGATTCGGCCTTGATAATATAAGCACTTTTTAACCGTACTTCTCCGCCTATTTTTAGTCTAAAAAACGAGCAGCTCGCTTCCTCGCGAAAATCTTCTTTTTCAATATACAGCGTGTTGGAAAACGGAATTGTTCTCGTGCCAGCATTTGAATCTTCGGGATTGTTGTCTGTGGTAAGGTTTTCTTTTTGTCCTTCAGAATAATTGCTAATCACCACTTTTATGGGGTTTAAAACCGCCATGGCGCGGGTAGCTGTCTTGTTTAAATCCTCACGTACGCAAAACTCCAACAAAGAAGCATCAATAACATTTTCACGTTTTGCAATACCAACGGTTTCGGCAAACTTCCGTAAAGAGGTAGGGGTATAGCCACGTCGGCGTAGTCCGCTTATGGTGGGCATGCGCGGGTCGTCCCATCCGTTTACTTTTCCGTCCACCACCAGGCGTTGTAGCTTGCGCTTGCTGGTGATTGTATAGTTCAAGTTGAGTCGGGCAAACTCCCGTTGTTTGGGTCGCAATCCGTTGTTGACCAACAGATCTAAAAAAGCGTCGTATAAATCGCGGTGCGGCTTAAATTCTAGTGTACACAAGGAGTGTGAAATTTGTTCAATATAGTCTGACTGGCCATGGGCCCAGTCGTACATGGGATAAATACACCAAGCGTCTTTTGTTCTGTGGTGGGCCTTGTGCATGATGCGATACAAAATAGGGTCGCGCAACAGCATATTAGGCGAAGCCATGTCTCCCTTAAAACGAAGAACATAGGAGCCTTCTTGATGTTTTCCTGCTTTCATTTCCTCAAAAAGCCGAAGCACTTCTTTTGTGTCTTTATTGCGATAAGGACTGGCACTTCCGGGGGTGGTAGGGGTGCCTTTTTGGGCGGCAATTTGTTCTGGGGTTTGCGCATCTACATAGGCGTGGCCTTCATTGATAAGCTGTACTGCCCAAGCATAAAGTTGATCAAAATAATCCGACGCATAACACTCTTTGTCCCATGCATATCCAAGCCAAGTGATGTCATCTTTTATCGCATCGACATAGTGTTGCTCCTCTTTTTCGGGGTTGGTGTCGTCAAAACGAAGGTTGACAGGCGCATTGTATGCGTTACCAAGCTCGAAATTTAAACACATGGCCTTGACGTGGCCTATGTGTAAATAGCCGTTAGGTTCGGGCGGAAAGCGAAAACGCAACAAAGAGGGGTTAAGCCCCGCGTTGATGTCTTCATCGATTATGTGTTCAATAAAGTGTTTCGCCGTTTTTTCCTGCATCGAAAAATGTTTGCGACAAAGGTAATTATTTAGACCAACTCCGTTGTTTAAGTTTTTATATTTGACACATTATGGGAAAAGTATATGTAGAAAACATTCAGGTCTATGCTTATCACGGTTGCTTGCCTGAGGAAACGCTCATTGGGAGCGACTACCGCGTGGATGTCTGGGTAGAAGGCGACTTGTCTGTTTCTTCCGTTTCGGACCAACTGGCAGATACCATTGATTATGTAACGCTTTGCGCTTGTGTGCGCGAGGAAATGGCAACGCCCTCAAAACTGTTGGAGCATGTGGCGCAACGTATTTTAAACCGCATTTTCGAAGCAAACGAAAGAGTTGATAAGGTTAATGTAAAGGTTTCTAAAATTAATCCCCCGATTGGTGGGCATGTGAAAGCTGTGGCGGTGGAGTTGTGTGAGGTAAAGAAATAAAGGTTAGGGTAGCATAAAAAATGCTACTTTTGCATCCCTAAAGGCACCGTGGCCGAGTGGCTAGGCAGAGCTC
>QXZR01000033.1:3638-42998 GCA_009886265.1 Flavobacteriaceae bacterium | reverse complement strand
AGCGCATAACAACTTGGCGTGAAAACGAATTCTACACCACTACAAACTATATATATGAAGTTGATATGATAACACTAAACCTGTCCTATATTTTCCAAAATGGAAAAAATAGATCTAAGTTTATTGAAAGTGAGTTTGGCAAAAGAGAATTTTAATTTGTGTTTAACATAAACCACATGCTTATGAAGAAATCATTACTGTTATTAATCTTGTTTTTTTTCTCTTGTAAATCAGATGATAAATGCGGAGAGATTTTTGATAAAATTAGCACGTCTGACCAATATATATTTGTGGTTTGTTTTGAGGGATGTAACCGCATTACTACCAGCGATTTTCAAGGGAGTATGCAAAGTGATGTCAAAGTAGATGCAGCAACCTTTGATAAGTTTAACGAAGGTGACGACTATTGTGTGGAGTAAAGCATAATCTTTTTTTGATAGTTTAACACAAGAAAGCGCCTCAATCGTCGTTTTTATAGTAATTTTATGCTCATTATATTTATAACAAAATGAAAAGAACACTCATCTTATTAATTGCAATTCCTGCACTGCTGGCATCTTGTGTGTCACAGAAAAAATACACCGCTTTAGAATCTGATCACAAAGAGACCAAAGACCTTTTAAACTCAGCCACTGTCCGTCTTAATACATGTATAGACGAAAGGGCAAAAAGCGATGCAAGCGTTTCTGCACTTCGTGACCAAATTACATTCTTAAAGGCCAACAACCAGGAGCTTATTAATAATATGGGCAACCTAACAACCTTGTCTCAAAAAGGCGCTGAAAACCTAGAGCGTTCACTTGAGTCTTTAAAAGAAAAAGACATGCGCATTACACGCATGCAAGATGCCGTTACACGTAGAGATTCTGTCACACTAGCATTGGTTACCAGTCTTAAGGGTGCACTTGTAGATATCAACGACTCTGACATTGAGGTAAATGTTGAAAAAGGTGTTGTGTTTATTTCCATCTCTGACAAGCTGTTGTTTAGAAGCGGTAGTTATACCGTTACCGCACGTGCCAAAGAAGTACTTGGTAAGGTTGCACGTGTAATTAATGACAAAACAGACTTGGAGTTTATGGTTGAAGGACATACAGATAACGTACCTGTTAAAAAAGATAGTGATATACTTGTAGACAACTGGGATTTGAGTGTAAAGCGTGCAACAGCTGTTGTTCGCATACTACAAAACGATTTCTTGGTTGATCCAGCGCGTATGACTGCCGCAGGACGCAGTTCATATGTACCACTAGAAGATAATGAAACGCTTAACGGTCGCGCGAAAAATCGCAGGACACGTATCGTTGTGTTACCAAAACTAGATCAGTTCTTTGATTTACTTGAAAAAGGTATGGAAGCTGCATCCAAATAAGGATTAACAGCAATAGTATTTAAAGCCACCTTCGGGTGGCTTTTTTTTATGAAACTACTTTGAGTTTTGCAAAACGTAACAGCACGTTTTTTTCTCCTGATTGATCAAAACGAATAAGGGCCTTTGCATCATTGCCTACCCCATCGGTGCTTAATACCGTTCCAAATCCAAAACGACTGTGAGAAACACGAATCCCCTGTTGGATTTCGGATAAGTCTAACGTAGGTCCACTGCTAGGCGCAGCTTTAGACACAGATTTCATACGTGCCTTGGGCGGTACTGCAGCTGTGGGTTTCTTTTTTACAGGCGGCTTAAAGCGAACCTTATTTGGGTCTGGAGCATCAAATACGGAATTATCCATAAATGGTTTAAAAGAATAATCGTCATTGACCACTTGGTTGTCAATGAATTGTTCATCGATTTCTGTTAAAAACCTACTCGGCTCCGCATCAATAATTTTTCCCCAACGATATCTAGATAGTGTGTAGGTCAACGTAACTCGTTTTTCAGCACGCGTAAGCGCCACATAAAACAACCTACGCTCTTCTTCTAGTTCTGCTCTAGTATTAACACTCATGGCAGAGGGGAACAAATCTTCTTCTAAGCCAACGATATACACGTTGGGAAACTCCAAACCTTTGGCAAGGTGAATAGTCATTAGCGAAACAGCTTGCTGATCTTTGACTTCATTGTCAAAGTCAGTAGCCAAGGCTACATCTTCTAAAAACTCAACCAAAGAACCGGTGGCATCAACGAGTTCACGCTGTCCTTCCACAAAGTCTTTGATACCATTCAACAACTCTTCAATGTTCTCAATACGAGTAACGGCTTCTGGCGTGCCCTCCTTTTTAAGTTCTGAAACCAAACCTACCTTCTTGGTCACCATATCTGCAAGTTCAAATGCATCTAAGGTTGTAAGTTGGGTTTTAATCGACTCCATAAGCGTATAGAAGTCTTGTAATTTGGTACGTGTTCCCGCATTGATGTTTAGCGGAAGTTCTTGCACCTTCTCCAATACTTGATATAGCGTGCAATCGTGCGTTTTTGCCGCTACAATAAGCTTATTGATGGTCGTTTGACCAATTCCCCGCATGGGATAATTGATAACACGCTTTAAACTTTCTTCATCATTGGGATTGATAAGCAGGCGCAAATACGCCAATACATCTTTGATTTCTTTGCGTTGATAGAAAGAAACCCCTCCATACACACGATAGGGAATATTACGCTTACGCAAAGCGTCCTCCATAGCACGAGACTGTGCATTGGTGCGATACAATATGGCATAATTTTCATAGCCCTGTTGTGTTTGCATGGCACGTTCAAAAATATCACCTGCAACATAACGTCCTTCTTCACCATCTGTTGGACTGCGATGTAAAATGATTTTATGCCCCTCAGGATTATCTGTCCAAACGTTCTTTTCTAGTCTGTTTTGATTGTGCGTAATTACGGCATTGGCCGCTTGCACTATGGTTTTTGAGGAACGGTAGTTTTGCTCTAGTCGATAAACTGCGGCATCGTCGTAGTCACGTTGAAAATTGAGAATATTCTGAATGTTTGCACCACGGAAGGCATAGATACTTTGGGCATCATCACCTACCACACAAACGTTTTGATAACGATCTGCTAAAGCACGAACAATCAAGTACTGGGAGTGGTTGGTATCTTGGTACTCATCTACCAGAATATAGCGGAAACGCTCTTGGTATTTGGCAAGCACATCTGGAAATCTGTTTAACAACTCATTGGTTTTAAGGAGTAAATCGTCAAAATCCATGGCACCCGCCTTAAAGCAGCGATCTACATATTCTTTGTATATGCTACCCATTTCTGGACGCTTGGATTCTCGATCTGCCTCAACAAGCTCTGGATTGTTGTAATAAGCCCTAACCGTAATCAGGCTGTTTTTAAAAGAAGATATGCGCGAACGAATCTGCTTAACCTTATACAGGTCTTTATCAAGTTGCAGCTCTTTGATAATGGAGCTTAACAAACGTTCGGAGTCTTGGGTGTCGTAAATCGTAAAGCTTGAAGGGTAGCCCAAACGGTCAGCTTCAGCTCTAAGGATACGTGCAAACACAGAGTGAAAAGTACCCATCCATAAATTCTTGGATTCGCTCTCCCCTACTATTTGCGCAATACGCGCCTTCATTTCTCGTGCTGCCTTGTTGGTAAATGTCAATGCCAAAATGGAAAAAGAATCCACACCTTGCTGCATCAAATAGGCAATACGGTATGTAAGTACACGTGTTTTACCAGAACCCGCACCTGCAATAACCATAAGCGGTCCATCTTTGTGGACAGTAGGTTTTTGCTGGGCTTCATTAAGCAGCTTGAGGTAATCTTGCAATGTATTTTAATTTAAAGTGAAAATAGCCAAACCCTTACGGTTGATAAAGAAGCCTAACGAATAGTTATTAACAGGAAACTGCTATCTTCGTTTTATGTCTGCATTGTTGCAAAAACCTATCGATTATTTGAAAGGCGTTGGTCCAAACAGGGCGCAATTGCTTAAAAAGGAATTGGGCTTACACAGCTTACAGGACATTCTGTACTTTTTTCCGCATCGTTATATTGACAGAAGCAAATACTACACCCCGGGAGAATTGCCACAAACCACAGCAGATGTACAAGTGTTGGGGAGCATCTCCCATATTGAAACCATTAAGCAAAAACGGGGCAGCCGTTTGGTAGCTACTTTTACAGATGGTCAGCACAGCATGGAACTGGTTTGGTTTAGAGGGCAGCAATGGATACAAAAATCACTCCAGCTCAACACGCCTTACATGGCATTTGGACGACTCAATTGGTACGGAAAGAAGTGTTCTATTCCCCACCCAGAGCTAGAGCTAATTGCAGACCACGAACAACGTAAAGGAAACTTTCAGGCGGTATATCCATCTACAGAAAATCTGACCAAAAGTGGAATATCACAACGTGTTATGCGACAGATTGTAGAAAATTTGTTTGAAGAAGTACAAAACAAGCTTCAAGAAGTTTTATCTGATGAAATGCGCAACACTTACAAGTTGATGGAGAAAAATGAAGCCCTAAAAGTCATTCACTTCCCACAGTCGCAAGAATCCTTAGCGCGTGCACAATTCCGTATGAAATTTGAAGAACTGTTTTTTGTGCAGTTGCAATTGGGGTTAAAAAAGCAACATCGGAAAGAACGCATTAAAGGCATCCCCTTTCCGAAAATCGGAAATTACTTCAATAGCTTTTTTCACGAGCATCTGCCCTTTCCATTAACCGAAGCACAAAAGCGTGTTGTACGGGAAATTAGAACCGACTTAAATAGTGAGGCACAAATGAACAGACTGCTTCAAGGAGACGTTGGGTCTGGAAAAACTATCGTAGCTGTCCTCTGTATGCTGATGGCCTTGGACAACAATATGCAAGCCACCCTAGTGGCGCCTACCGAAATCTTAGCCCAACAACACTACAGCAGCATAAAAGGATTGTTAGTACCACTGGGTATTGAAATTGGTTTGCTAACAGGCTCTGTAACCAAAAAAGAACGTGAGCCTCTGTTTGAAAAATTAGCCAATGGTCAATTGCAAATGCTTATCGGCACGCATGCTGTGTTAGAAGAAACGGTCAATTTTCATCGACTTGGATTGGCTATTGTTGATGAACAACACCGTTTTGGTGTAGCACAGCGTGCCAAGCTTTGGCGAAAGAACAACACCCCTCCAAACATTTTGGTGATGACTGCAACGCCTATTCCAAGAACTTTGGCCATGACGGCTTATGGCGACTTAGACCTATCTGTAATTGACGAGTTGCCACCAGGCAGAAAACCCATTACCACAACGCATCGATTTGACAGTAAACGATTGGCTGTGTTTCAATTTATGCGAGAAGAAATTGCCAAAGGACGACAGGTCTATATTGTTTATCCGCTAATTCAAGAATCTAAGGTTTTGGATTACAAAGATTTGATGGATGGCTATGAAAGCATCGTGCGAGAGTTTCCATTGCCAGACTATCAGGTGAGCATCGTTCACGGCAGGATGAATGCCAGAGACAAGGGTTATGAAATGGAACGTTTTATATCTAAAAAAACCCAAATCATGGTGGCTACTACGGTTATTGAGGTGGGTGTTGATGTGCCCAATGCCAGCATTATGATTATTGAAAGTGCCGAGCGTTTTGGCTTATCGCAACTCCACCAGCTCAGGGGGCGTGTTGGTCGTGGTGCTAGTAAGAGTTACTGTATTTTGATGACGGGATCTAAACTTAGCCAAGATGCCCAAACACGCTTACAAACCATGGTCAGAACGCAAGATGGCTTTGAATTGGCAGAAGTAGATTTGTCGCTGCGCGGACCAGGAGATGTCATGGGAACCCAACAAAGTGGGGTACTACCATTTCTAATTGCTAACCTTAAAAAAGACGTAGACATTCTAAAAACAGTACGTCATGCGGTAGATGCGTTGCTACAAGACGACCCAAGTTTATCCCTTACAAACAATGGAAACATACGTTTGGCGCTCTCGTTGACACAACAAGGAAAAAGTATTTGGAAGTACATTGGGTAAATAATGCCCAAAAAACCATCTTAATTGTATCTTTGCTATTCAAATAATAAGCATGCACATTTCTTTCAACTGGTTACGTGATTTCATAAAAACCGATTTAAGTGCTTCAGAAATTAGTGATATACTCACCGACTTAGGTTTAGAAGTTGAGGGTATTGATCATTATCAATCCATCCCAGGTGGACTAGAAGGAGTTGTTATTGGCAAGGTACTGACTTGCGAAAAACATCCCAATGCCGATAAGCTTAACGTTACCCAAGTTGATATAGGCGAAGCAGAACATGTACAAATTGTATGTGGGGCACCCAATGTTGCTGCAGGCCAAACGGTTCCTGTAGCCACAATAGGCACAACGCTTTATGCCGAAAATGGGGAATCTTTTATAATCAAGAAAAGTAAAATCAGAGGTGAGCTGAGTCAGGGTATGATTTGTGCTGAAGACGAATTGGGTCTTGGCCAAAGCCACGACGGCATTATGGTCCTCGAAAACCACCACAAGGCAGGCAAACCCTGCAAAGAAGTTTTTGAAATCGTAACGGATGAAATATTTGAAATAGGACTTACCCCCAACCGATCTGATGCCATGAGCCATTACGGTATGGCCAGAGATTTGCGTGCAGCACTCTCCCAAAGGGAAGATACTACTACGCTTATCACGCCATCCATTAGCTCCTTCCATACCGATAATTATAAAGGCGCCATTAAAATAGATGTACGAGATGCTGATGCTGCACCGCGCTATTGCGGTTTGCGCATTACAGGAGTTGAGGTAAAGCCTTCACCCGAACACATACAACATCGTTTAAAGGCAATAGGGTTAAAACCCATAAACAATATTGTTGACGCAACAAACTATGTATTACACGAAATGGGACAACCCTTACACGCTTTTGATGGAGGAAAAATCAGCAGTGGTGTGGTACGTGTACAAAAACTAAAAGAAGGAACCCCATTTGTTACCTTAGATGGCGTTGAACGCAAATTAAGTAGCGAGGACTTGGTCATTTGCAATGGCGATACACCCATGTGTTTGGCAGGAGTTTTTGGAGGACTGGATTCTGGCGTAACAGAGCAGACAACAGAAATATTTTTAGAGAGCGCTTATTTTGATCCTGTTAGTATTCGAAAAACAGCCAAACGCCACGGACTTAGCACAGACGCTTCGTTTCGTTATGAGCGTGGTATCGATATTGAATTGGTCAAATACAGCCTTAGGAGAGCTGCCATACTTATTCAGGAAGTTGCAGGTGGAGCCGTTAGCTCAGAAATTATTGATGAATATCCCAATAAGCAGGAACCGCATCAGGTATTATTAAAATACGACTACATAAACGCACTGATAGGTCATGAGATTCCCCGAGAGAAAATAAAAAAAATCATTCAAGATTTAGACATTAAAATTGCCCATGTCACGGAAACTTCGGTTGGCTTAGAAGTTCCTACTTATCGTGCAGATGTGCGAAGCCCTGCCGATATTGTCGAAGAGGTTTTAAGGGTATACGGATACAATAATATCCCAACGGGAAACAAACTAAACAGCTCTATTCCTAACTTAGCAAAAAACAATACCAATCAACTGGAAACACGCATTGCCCAACAGCTTGTTGCGCAAGGTTTTTATGAGATTTATAACAACTCCCTAACTTCGCCTAAGCACGATAGCAATGCCACAAACATGGTGGAAATACTTAATCCCTTGAGTAGTGAACTATCCGTGATGCGTACTAACCTTATTTATGGTATGCTAGAATCAGTGCAGTTTAACATCAACCGACAGCAGCAAGACTTGCGCTTTTTTGAATTTGGAAATCAATATCACAGAACAGCTGAAGGCAATGCGCAAGAAGCTACACTTGGTATGGTTGTTACCGGAAAACAATTACAGAGCAACTGGGCTGTTTCAGAACAAAAATCAGATTTCTTTTTCTTAAAGGGAATTGTAAATGGGTTACTAGATAGGTTGGGACTGACCGTAAAGGAAACCCCCGGCGACCATCCGTTTTTTAAAGAAAGTGTGACATTGAGCATCGGCAAAACAAATATTGGTACGTACGGCTGGATTGATTTGAAAGGATTTAAAGATATTTCTATTGACCAAGACGTGTTTGCTTGTACGCTAGCTGTGGATGCACTCTCACAATTTTTAAAACAGAAAATCAAGGTAAAAGGACTTTCTAAGTTCCCATCAGTTCATCGTGATCTTGCCCTTTTAGTAGACAAAAGCACTTCGTTTAAAGAACTGTATCAAATTGCACAGAAAACAGAGCGGCATTTACTCGAAGACATTGGGCTTTTTGATGTGTTTACAGGCAAGGGCGTTCCAGATGGGAAAAAATCCTATGCACTTAACTTTACCCTGCGTGACAAGGAGAAAACGCTTACCGACAAGCAGATAGATAAGACCATGCAAAAAATTGCAGACCAATACCACAAACAGCTTGGCGCAGAACTCCGTCAATAGTATTGTTTAACAAGTATTAAACAGTTGATTGTATGATAGTTATGCGTATATTTGAACATTGCTAAAAAGAAATGCTATGTTCACTCAAACAGATATTTATCAAGAATTAAACAAAGTTAAAGCTGTTGACCAAGCACCCCTGACCACGTCAACGCTAAATAACTTTGATTTGGATAAGCTAGAATCCAATCGTGTATACCACATAAGTCAAATCAAAAAAACGTGTATTGATTTCAGGTTGCGTTTCTTGGATGCTACTTTGTTTAAAGGTGGTTTTCCTGTAGAAGCAGTAACGCAAATTAAATCCATCGAGGACACACACAATACCGTTCTATCGGATCTTAAAATTATGGCGCCTTCTAAGCTTTTTAAATTAGAAAATGCCGACGATCCTTTGTTGTTTGCTCCTATGGGCAATGGCTATTATTACTTGATTCACCAATGGGGCGATGATTTACACCCATTCCGTAAAGCAATGGTATGGCCATTTAAAAATATCATCACTGCTTGTGTTTCGCTTTTGGTGTTTAGCTTTTTTCTAAGCTTTTTTGTGCCCATGTCGCTATTCACGCCCAATCCAACGACTAGTGATTTTGTTATGATTTACTTCTTCATGTTCAAAGCTGTAGCCGCAATTGTAATTTATTATACATTTGCTACAGGCAAGAACTTTAATAGAGCTATTTGGAATAGCAAATACTACAACAGCTGATGAACGATGCTTTTACCCTTTTATGTGCAAGTAATGTTGTTGAAGCACAGCGGGTCAAAGCTTTGTTAGAAGAAAACAATATATTTCCTATTATTAAAGACGAAAGTGAATCGGCGCGTTTGGCTGGTTTTGGTTCAGCGCCCATGATGCAACAGGTCTGGGTGGCCACGTCTGACCTTAAAAAAGCAAAAAGTCTTATCTAGGCGTACATCTTGTCACGCAATTCCTTGATTTTAGGATCAACCATATATTCATCAAACGTCATATGACGATCAATAACCCCTTTTGGCGTTAATTCTACTACCCTATTTCCAACCGACTGCGCAAATGCGTGGTCATGTGTAGTGAGTAGTACCGTTCCTTTAAACTTAATAAGCGAATTGTTGAATGCAGTAATGGATTCCAAGTCAAGGTGATTTGTGGGTTCATCTAACATCAATACATTAGCACGTACCATCATCATACGAGATAACATACAGCGTACTTTTTCACCACCAGAAAGGACTTTTGCAGATTTCAATGCCTCATCTCCACTAAACAACATCTTACCCAAAAAACCACGCAAGAATACCGCTTCGCGCTCTTCATCTGTTTTGGCATATTGACGCAACCAATCCACAAGTGAATCTTCTGTATCAAAATACATGGCGTTGTCTAGCGGCAAATAACTTTGGTTGGTGGTTACTCCCCATTGGAAGGAACCAGCAGCGGGTTGTTGATTGCCATTCAAAATTTCATAGAAAGCAGTAGCAGCACGCGCATCCTTGCTGTAAACCACTACTTTATCATTTTTGGCAAGGTTTATATCTATTCCTGAAAAAAGGGGTTTGCCATCTGCCTCAGCTGCAAGGTTTTCTACGTTTAGGATTTGATCACCGGCTTCGCGCTCTTGCTCAAATATAATGGCGGGATAACGTCTAGAAGACGGACGTATGTCTTCTATGTTTAGCTTGTCAATCATTTTCTTTCTGGAAGTCGCTTGCTTTGACTTGGCAACATTTGCGCTAAATCGCGCAATAAACTCTTCCAATTCTTTTTTCTTTTCCTCAGACTTTTTGTTCTGTTGAGCACGTTGCTTCGCTGCCAACTGACTCGACTCATACCAAAAGGTATAATTCCCTGAGAAATGATTTATTTTTCCGAAATCAACATCTGAAATATGCGTACAAACGGCATCTAAAAAGTGACGGTCGTGTGACACCACGATGACCGTATTATCATAATTGGCTAAAAAGTTTTCAAGCCATTGAATGGTTTCGTAGTCCAAGTCGTTGGTAGGCTCATCCATAATTAACACATCGGGGTTGCCAAACAAAGCCTGAGCAAGAAGTACACGAACCTTTTGCTTTCCGTCAAGGTCTTTCATAAGGGTGTAGTGGTTTGCTTCTGAAATATCCAAGTTTGACAGCATGGCGGCAGCATCACTTTCCGCATTCCAGCCGTTCATTTCTTCGTATTTGATTTGAAGTTCCCCTACTCGATTGCTGTCTGCATCAGAAAAATCAGGTTTAGCATAGAGATCGTCCATTTCCTTTTTAATGGCATATAGCGGTTTGTTTCCTCTAATAACGGTTTCCAAAACAGGAAAATCATCACAAGCAAAGTGATTTTGTTCCAATACGGACATACGCTTACTCGATTCAAGGTGAACGTTTCCAGAGTTGGGCTCCATCATGCCTGTCAACACCTTAAGAAAGGTAGATTTACCAGCACCATTAGCACCAATGATACCGTAGCAATTACCGTGATTAAACGAAGTGTTTACTTCGTCAAAAAGAACACGTTTGCCAAATTGAACAGAAAGATTCGATACCGATAGCATAGATTAATTTTTTGCAAAAATAGAAAAGCCCGCAGAAATACTGCGAGCTTTTTATATATGATTGTATTTGTTTTAGTTCCCCTTCTTATAGTCAGCTAAAAATTTAGCCAAACCTATGTCGGTTAACGGGTGTTTTGCCAAACCAGCGATGGCACTCAAAGGACCTGTCATGACATCAGCACCGATATGTGCACAGTCAATAATGTGCATGGCATGACGCACAGAAGCGGCTAAGATTTCTGTTGTAAATGAATAATTGTCATATATATTTCTAATGTCTTCAATGAGCTGAAGTCCATCCGTTGACACATCATCCAAACGACCAATAAAAGGCGACACATAAGTAGCACCTGCTTTTGCTGCAAGCAAGGCTTGCCCTGTTGAGAACACAAGCGTACAGTTTGTTTTAATGCCTTTGTCAGAAAAATACTTTATGGCTTTAATTCCTTCAAGTATCATGGGTATTTTAACCACAATTTGCGGATGAAGCGCAGCAAGGGCTTCTCCTTCTGAAATCATGCCTTCAAAGTCAGTAGCAATAACTTCAGCAGAAACATCTCCTTCTACGATTTCACAAATGGCTTTATAGTGAGCTATGATATTATCTTGACCCGTAATTCCTTCTTTGGCCATCAAAGATGGATTGGTAGTTACCCCGTCTAAAATTCCAAGGGATTGTGCTTCTTTGATTTGATCTAAATTGGCAGTATCGATAAAAAATTTCATATATCTAATTTAAGTTATAAAAGGATGCTATTAGGTTTTCATAAGCCCGTTGTGGCAATAAAAACTTAATTATTGGCGAAAGTACTTCTAAAAATGGACCTACGCTGTAATGTGGTTTTAATTTCTTCTTATTTATGAGTTTTTCAACTTTTTTGGCCACGCAAATTGGAGGAAGACCTTTATTCACATGATTGTCCATGTCTGCCAGTGAAGCCTTGTATTGCTTATAATAAACGGAGTTCTCAGCGAGAGGTGCGTAATAACGGTTTTCCGCAATAGCAGTTTTAATGGAGCCTGGAGATAATACGGTACACTGTATGGGTGTATGACGCAATTCAAGTCGTAAGCTTTCACTAACGCGCATCAGTGCTGCTTTAGAGGCAGCATAAATACTTCGGAAGGGCAAACCATTGTCGCCAGCCAGAGAAGCTACATTAATAATAGTACCTGATTGTTGCTTGTGCATGATCGCTAATGTGTGCTGTATAATGCGAATAGGCCCGTTCAAATTGGTGTTTATAAGTCTATCAACCGCTTCCAAATCCATTTCTTCTAAAGGACCAGCCATACCCATACCGGCATTGTTAATCAGCACATCTATGCGTGCATACGCTGCAACTAAGGCATCTATACCATCTTTTACAGAAGTATTGTCCAGTACATCCATGGCTATTAATGGGAAAGGGTGGTTGGGATACTTATCGGGATTTCTACTGGTGCCGACAACCTGATATTGTAGTGAAGATAGGTGTTGGCCTATGGAAAGGCCTATTCCTGAAGAAGCACCTGTGATAAGAACAATGCGTGAATTTTCCATAAAAAAAAAGGCAGGCTACCTACAGCACACCGCTACGACTACTTACCCTTGCTGTGTTTCCACCCTGGGGGGATTCAGCAGGAGCTGGTTGTGTAGGACTTGCCCGATGCAAATATACGGGCTTTGTGTATTGTATTAGAGACAATATTCATATTTTTAAACAATATATTTGTCCAATGAAACTTCGTGTATTTACCTATCTGACCCTTACCTTACTTGTACTTTCGGCTTGTTCTTCGAAACAGTCGTTACGTTATAAAATAATCACCACCTCTAGTGCTAAAAATCCAACCGTTGCGGATACCATATTTTTATCGATAAAGCCAACCGTTGAAAATCAGTCATACAGCTTCTATTTTGACGACGAAGTGCTTCAAGCACCCTATCTAATTCCTTCAAGAACTGGAGAACAAACGGTAAAAGCTATTATTGAAACCGCTGATGGCACCAAAGAAGTAACCAAAAACATTCGGGTTTATGCGCCTAACAAACCAAAATTATATAGCTATGAGCTCATCAAAAGCTACCCACATGACATCAACGCTTACACCCAAGGTTTGGAGTTTGTCAACGGAACCTTGTTTGAAAGCACCGGGCAATATGGCAATTCATCGTTGCGGAAAGTAAATTATACGACAGGTGAAGTCATTCAAAAATTACCGATAGACAAGGCGTATTTCGCAGAAGGCATTACCTATTTCGATGGTAAAATCATCCAACTGACTTACAAAAAGAAAGTAGGTTTTGTTTACAATCCCGATGATTTAACACTGGAAAAATCGTTTTCATACACCAAAAGCCCCGAGGGCTGGGGATTGTGCAGCGATGGTACTTTTTTATACAAAACAGATGGCAGTCAAAAGCTTTGGAAGCTTGACCCAGAAACATTTGAAGAGCTATCTAGTGTAGACATCGTCACGCACAACACATTTCTCACTAAAGTTAACGAGCTTGAATATGTGAACGGTAAGATTTATGCCAACACCTATCAGTTTAACAAAGACGCCGTTGTGATTTTTGATGCCACGACAGGAATTGTTTCAGGTGTTGTTGATTTTTCTGGACTTAAAAAACAAGTTACACAACACAATCAATTGGACGTGTTTAATGGGATTGCTTATCACCCAGAACGAAAAACTTTTTTTGTGACAGGAAAATATTGGGATAAACTGTTTGAAGTAAAAATAATTGAAAAATAAAACCCATTCTTTCTTGCGCAACGCTGTCCTACTATTTGGATTAGCGTTATTGGCATCTTTGTATAGCAGCTGTCGAAAAGACTTTGACTTTAGACCGGTGCAAAGCAGTGAGTTGCGCTTTAGTCGTGATACCGTTTATTTGGATACGGTTTTTACCAATATCAGTTCAGCCACCTATACACTAAAGGTTTACAACAAATCGGATGATCCTATTTCCATTGCTTCTATTTACCTAGAAAATGGGGCAACATCTAACTTTAGGCTTAATGTAGACGGCAGGGTTGGCAAATCTTTTGATGCAGTGGAACTGTTGCCAAAAGACAGTATGTATGTTTTTGTAGAAACCACAGCAGACATTCAGCAACTAACAAGCAGCAACACTCAGTTTTTATACGAAGATAAAATCCACTTTTCAGACGTTGGTGCTGTTACGCTAATGACCTTGGTACAAGACGCCGTTTTTCTATATCCAGAAAAGGATGGCCAAGGCATTAAAGAAAGTATTCCCATCGGCATAGACGACGTTGGAAATACCGTTGGTCTAGAAGGTTTTTATTTGGACGACAACGAATTGGTATTCACAAACGAAAAACCCTATGTGGTATACGGCTATATGGGTGTGCCATCTGGTAAGACCGTGACTTTCGAAGCGGGTGCTCGTGTGCATTTTCATAAAAACTCTGGTATTATTGTCGCTAAAGATGCCACCATGATTGTCGATGGCACAGCAAGCAGTGATTTGGAAGCACTTGAGGGAGAGGTTATTTTTGAAGGGGATAGACTTGAACCATTATATGATTATATCCCAGGCCAATGGGGCGCCATTTGGCTTACGTCTGGGAGCACGCAGCACCAATTTAATTATGCTACGATTAAAAATGCAACGGTTGGTATATTGATGGATTTAAATGACGAAACAAACAGCCCCACCCTAACATTAGAAAATACCCAAATTCACAACAGTTCTGCATTTAACCTTTGGGGAAAAACAGCACATATCTCGGCTGTAAACAGTGTTTTTGGAAATGCGGGACAATCCTCATTTGCGGGAACCATTGGGGGTGAATACCATTTTAAACACTGCACGTTTGCCAATTATTGGAACAAAGGCTTTAGAATCACTCCTGCGGTATTGCTTAACGATTATGCCCAACTGGCAGATGGAAGCAACTTTATTAAACCACTTACAGAAGCGACGTTCGAAAACTGCATTATTGAGGGAAATCAATTTGTTGAGTTCTATGTAGAACAAGAAGGCAGCGAGGCAGTGAATTTTTATCTCGACCACACAGCTGTACAGTTTGAATCTTCAAATACAGCAATTGTCAACAATCCATTTTTTGACTGGGATGATAATGCCTATTACAACCAGATTATCCGCAACGGAAATCCTGCTTTTGTTCTAGCAGAAGACAACGATATGCGCATAACGCAACAGAGTGATTTCCTTGCTAAAGGAGACGCGAGCGTAGGTGCAAGTATTCCTGTTGATTTAGCAGGAAAAACACGTACCTCTCCACCCGATTTGGGTGCTTACCAGCATGTAATTATAGAAGACTAAGCATTGAAAAGCGGACGGTGCGCCATCATCTTGTGCACTTGTGCCGCAACTCCTTCAATTACTTTTTCGTTTTCAGGTTGTTGAATAACTTCATCAATAAGCGATACGATAGGCTCCATATCCTCGGCTTTTAATCCTCGAGTGGTAATGGCAGCAGTACCAAAACGTATTCCAGAAGTAACAAAAGGAGATTTGTCGTCAAAAGGAACCATGTTCTTGTTCGCGGTAATTTCAGCCTTAACAAGTGCTTGTTCAGCTTGTTTTCCAGATATGTTTTTGTTGCGCAAATCAACCAACATCATGTGGTTATCCGTACCTCCCGAAATAAGGTGATATTCCCTATCTACAAAGGCTTTGGCCATGGCTTGTGCATTTTCACGCACACCTAACATATACTGTAAGAAATCATCCGTAAGTGCTTCACCAAAAGCAATGGCTTTTGCTCCAATAACGTGTTCTAGTGGTCCGCCTTGGTTTCCAGGGAAAACAGCCATGTCTAACAATGAAGACATCATGCGTGCGTTTCCATTTTTGAATTTTAATCCAAATGGGTTTTCAAAGTCCTGCCCCATCATCATCAAACCACCACGTGGACCACGAAGGGTTTTGTGAGTTGTGGTAGTAACAATATGACAGTGTGGTAACGGATCGTTTAAGATGCCCTTGGCTATCAACCCAGATGGGTGTGAGATATCGGCCAAAAGAAAAGCACCAACGCTGTCAGCAATTTCTCTAAAGCGTTTAAAATCAATATCTCTAGAATAGGCAGATGCGCCCGCAATAATCATATTGGGTTTTTCTCTTACTGCAATTTCTTCGATTACGTCATAATCCAAACGACCTGTTTCCTTGTCTACACCATAAAATACAGCGTTGTATAGGCGTCCTGAAAAGTTTACAGGAGAACCGTGTGTGAGGTGACCACCGTGAGACAAATCAAAACCCATGATTTTGTCACCGGGTTTAATAAAGGCGTGGTAAACAGCTGTATTGGCCTGAGAACCAGAGTGTGGTTGTACATTGGCATAGGCAGCGCCAAACAAGGCTTTTGCTCTATCAATGGCAATGGTTTCTATTTCATCAACCACTTCACAACCGCCGTAGTATCGTTTTCCGGGGTAACCCTCGGCATATTTATTGGTGAGTATGGAGCCTGTGGCTTCCATAACTTGTGGACTGGTAAAGTTCTCAGAAGCAATGAGTTCAACTCCGCCTATTTGGCGTGCTCTCTCTGCCTCGATTAACTCAAAAATCTGTTCGTCGCGTTGGATTTTCATAGCTTTAATTATATGAGCAAAAATAATAATAGATGACGCAATTCACATTATAAAAAACAGCATTTATTAAAAACAAATGAACATCGTTATTATGTTATACTTTTGCAGCATGCAGCAGCAGGTAAACATAAAAAACAAACGCGCGCGTTTTGAGTATGAACTGATGGATCAGTACACTGCTGGTATCGTACTAACAGGTACAGAGATCAAATCTATTCGTGCTGGCAAGGCTTCAATTGCCGAAAGCTTCTGTAGCTTTAGTGAACAAGGCGAGTTGTTTCTTATCAATATGCACATTGAAGAATACAGCCACGGCGGTTACGTAAACCATAAAACTAAAGGAGATCGGAAATTATTGTTGCAAAAAAAAGAAATTAAAAAGCTGCTCAAAGAAGTTCAAAACGTCGGGCTAACAATTGTACCCCTACACGTTTTTATTACTGATAAAGGTTGGGCGAAAGTGCGTATTGCACTTGCTAAGGGTAAGAAAATTCACGACAAGCGTGAAACTATTAAGGACAGGGAGAATAAACGCCAACTTGATCGCGTTAAAAAAGGTTTTCGTCGTTAGTTTTTGTCTCCTAACAGCGGAACAAATCTAAAATCACCAAGCACCAATTGCTCAAAATCGGCATCCGAGGTACGTGTAATTATCGTCATCTTTTGATTTGCTTCCCCAACAGGAATAACCATTTTACCACCAACGGCCAATTGGGCAAGTAAGTCTTCGGGTATAAATGGCGCACCAGCGGTAACGATAATCCTTTCAAAAGGTGCTTTTTCAGGAAACCCCTTATATCCGTCTCCAAAGATGAGTTTCTTGGCTTTAAACCCAAGCGAAGGAAGTCTTTTTAGGCTTGTACGAAACAGTTCATGCTGTCGCTCGATGGAATAAACTACCGCACCCATATGACACAATACAGCTGTTTGATAGCCTGAACCAGTGCCAATCTCCAATACTTTTGTCCCTGGCGCAACCATGAGTTGTTGACTTTGAAAGGCTACGGTATAGGGCTGTGATATGGTTTGATCTGCACCAATAGGAAATGCCTTGTCTTGGTAGGCGTGGTCTTCAAAACTACTATCCATAAACAAGTGGCGGGGTATGTCGCCAATGGCTTTTAAAACAGCCTTGTCGGTGATCCCTTTATCTTTTAATATTTCAATCAACTGACGACGTCTTCCTTGATGTTTGGTCGTATCTTCCCTCATATGTTCAAAAATACAAAATCATACGGCTAGCCACCGCCTAAACTTGTTACATTTGTAGTATGAGCAAAACACTAAAAGCAGGTGTGCTTGGTACAGGCCACTTAGGAAAGATACACCTTCGATTATTGAACCAGTCTAACAAATTCGATTTGGTAGGTTTTTACGATGCCAGTCCAGATGTTCGCAAAAAAATAACAGATGAATACGGCTTTAAAGCCTTTGATTCTGAGGAAGATCTGATTGCTGCTGTTGACGTAGTAGATATCGTGACACCTACCCTATACCACCACAAATTGGCAAAAAAAGCCATCGAAATGGGGAAGCATGTCTTTCTGGAAAAACCCATCACACAAACGGTTGACGAAGCAAATGAACTCATTGCACTTGCAAAAAAGCATCAGGTTCTTGGTCAAGTGGGGCATGTGGAGCGATTTAATCCTGCTTTTTTAGCCGTAAAAGATGACATCAACAACAGCATGTTTATCGAAACCCACCGATTGGCTGAATTTAACCCAAGAGGCACCGATGTTCCTGTAGTGTTGGATTTGATGATACACGATATCGATACGGTATTAAGTTTGGTAGATTCACAAGTATCTGCTATTTCAGCTAGTGGCGTGGCCATCATCAGTGAAACGCCTGATATTGCCAATGCTAGAATTGAATTTGAAAACGGTTGTGTAGCCAACCTGACAGCCAGTAGAATATCACTAAAAAACATGCGTAAGGCGCGCTTTTTCCAAAAAGATGCCTATATCGCTGTAGATTATTTTAGCAAGAGTGCAGAAGTGGTTAAAATGGAAAACGCTCCCGAGAATGTTGGAGATTTTGACATGGTATTGGAAAATGCACAAGGCAAAAAGAAGCGTGTCTTTTTTGACAATCCCAAAATACCAGAAATAAACGCCATCTTAATGGAACTGGAATGTTTTGCCGATGCCATTACAAATAATACAGCTGTTATCGTGTCGCTTGAACAGGGTAAAAATGCCCTTGACGTGGCCCTACAAATAACAGCGCTAGTAGAAAAGTCATCTACATGATTGTAGCCAACCTAAAGCAAATAAAAGATGATGTGCCACCAGCAGTAACTGTTGTTGCGGTTTCCAAAACCAAACCTGCCGATGTCATTCAAGAAGCCTATGAAGCAGGACATGTAGATTTTGGAGAAAACAAGGTACAAGAGCTTTGTCAAAAACACGAAACACTTCCTAAAAATATTCGTTGGCATATGATTGGTCACCTTCAACGAAATAAGGTCAAATACATTGCGCCCTTTGTGCACCTCATTCATGGGGTTGACAGTGAGCGACTGCTTAATGAAATCAACAAGCAAGGCGCTAAAAACGATCGCATCATTGACGTGCTACTCCAAATTCATATTGCAGAAGAATCAACCAAGTTTGGGTTTTCCTATGAAGAAGCCGAAGCAGTCCTATCAAAAGCTAAGGAATTGGAAAATGTGCGTATTACAGGTTTGATGGGCATGGCAAGTTACACGGACAATACAGCTCAACTCACGGCAGAATTCAGTGGGCTGCAAGATTTCTATAATAGATTAAAGGCAACAAATAAATGGACCACCCTATCAATGGGCATGAGCAATGACTACAAACTTGCTGTTGATTTGGGAAGCAATATGATACGTGTGGGCAGTTTAATTTTTGGAAGCAGAAACTAGAGGCTATGTACGCAGTTGTTGACGTCGAAACTACAGGAGGAAAATACAACGAAGAGGGTATAACAGAAATTGCCATCTATAAATTTGATGGAAATGAGATTGTAGATCAGTTTATCAGTCTTGTCAATCCCGAACGTCCCATTCAACCATTTGTAGTGCAACTAACGGGCATCAACGAAAAGATGCTGCGAAATGCACCAAAATTCTACGAAATAGCAAAACGCGTTATTGAAATAACAGAAGACTGTACCCTTGTGGCACACAATGCCAGTTTTGACTACAGAATGCTTTGTACGGAATTTAACAGGTTAGGCTTTACCTATGAACGCCCTACCCTATGCACGGTTACTTTATCAAAAAAACTAATCCCAGAACAGGCTTCTTACAAATTAGGGAAGCTAGTGCGTGCCTTAGGCATTCCACTTAGCGACAGGCACCGTGCCGCAGGAGACGCACGGGCAACGGTGAAATTGCTAAAACTATTGCTAGACAAAGACAGCAAAAAAACCATTGTAAAAGAAGTACTTCGCACAAAAGACCAAGATAAGGTAGCGCGTAAGTTTCAAGCCTTAATGGAGCAAGTCAAACCTGTTACGGGAGTTTATTATTTACACAACCAAAAGGGGGATGTGATTTATATTGGTAAAAGTCTGAACATGCGCAAGCGTGTTAACCAACACTTTACAGGTAAGAGTAGAAAGGCTTTAAAAATACAGCTTGAAACACACAGCGTGAGCACTGAAGAAACAGGAAGTGAGCTGATTGCGCTATTAAAAGAAATTGACGAAATACAACTGCACAAACCCAAACACAACAGGGTGCATAAAAATGATCGTATTCGTTTTGG
Organism: Flavobacteriaceae bacterium; assembly: GCA_009886265.1. Taxonomy (GTDB): domain Bacteria; phylum Bacteroidota; class Bacteroidia; order Flavobacteriales; family Flavobacteriaceae; genus UBA7446. Next base: position 22,764 of record QXZR01000033.1, on the reverse strand, counting down.
ATTACAAGAAGGCGTGAACAGCACTGGCTATCGGTTTTTACGCATCGTTCATGCGGAGGATGGCACAAACTACATTACTACTTTTAAGAACCTCAGCAATGCAAGAAAAACACTCTATTTCTTTGCACACAAATACACACTCTGCCTAAAATACGTTGGGCTGGAATCGCCCAAGGAAGCCTGCTCAGATGTTGAAATCAACAAATGTTTGGGTGCCTGTGCCGAAAAAGAGACCGTTGAGCACTACAATGAACGCGTGCAGCAATGTGTAGACCAGTTGCGTTTTTCTTCACCCAATTTATTGATAGTCGACAAGGGTCGTAGTCATGACGAGCGAAGTATTATACTTATACAAGACACTGAATATAAAGGTTTTGGATATGCTGATTTGAATTATCAGATTAATAATTTAGATATGGTAAAAACCATCATAACGCCCATGAAAAATTCACGTGCTGCCCGTCATATCCTCCAATCTTTTATTAGAAAAAACAAAGTAAAACAAGTGATTGATTTAAATGAAAAGGCATAAGCTTATTGTTATTTCAGGACCTACTGCAGTGGGCAAAACTTCGTTTGCTGTTGTCTTAGCCAAGCTATTAAAGTGCCCCATATTATCCAGCGATGCCAGACAGTTTTATAAAGAAATGTACATTGGCACTGCCGTGCCATCAAAAGCGGAACAACAAGGCATTAGGCATGATTTTATACAACATTTGAGCATTCACGACTCCTACAGCGTTGGAGATTTTGAAAAAGATGCCCTATCGCTGCTAGACGAACACTTTACAAAGCATTCTGTTGTGATTATGGTTGGAGGCTCTAACCTGTACAACGATGCCGTAGTGCATGGATTAGATACATTTCCAGAAGTTTCGGAAAAGACCAAAGACCATTGGCAGTTACAGTATGAGAAAAAAGGACTATCGTATTTACAGCAAGAACTTCAAAAATTAGATCCCGATTATTTTCAAACTGTTGACCAACACAATCACGTGCGGTTGTTGCGTGCATTGCACATATGTACGGTTGCTGGAAAGCCCTACTCCTCTTTTTTAGGTCAAAACAGAAAACAACGAGACTTTGATGCCATTAGCATTGAGATTAGCATGCCCAGAGAGCAATTGTATGACAACATCAATAGGCGTGTTGACATCATGATGGAAAAGGGCTTGCTTGCTGAAGCCAAAGTACTTCACCCGCACAAACACATTAATGCATTGAAAACCGTGGGCTATAGAGAATTATTTCGCTATTTCAATGAAGAACAAAGCTTAGAGGAAGCGGTGGCAGATATCAAAACCAACACCAGACGTTTTGCAAAACGACAACTGACATGGCTTAGGAATCATCCCTGCGTGCACAAACTTCCTTATGATACAGCAGTAAATACAGATTTAGTTAGCCAACTAGGACTGGAAATATAGGTCGAGGTTATGTTGCATTCTATTCGCAACATCTGACAAATCAGCTTTTACAAATTTCTTTCCTGTTATATGCTCGTACAGCTCTATATAACGTTCCGAAACGCTTGCAATGTATTCGTCTGACATTTTGGGAAGCGCCTGCCCCTCTAGCCCCTGAAAACCATGCTCAATAAGCCAACGACGCACAAATTCTTTTGAAAGCTGTCGTTGTGGCGTTCCTTCGGATTGTCGTGTTTCATAGCCATCTGCATAGAAGTAACGAGACGAATCTGGTGTGTGAATTTCGTCAATCAGCACTATGTTCCCGTTCGTGTCTTTACCAAATTCATACTTGGTATCCACCAAAATCAAACCTTGCTTGGCAGCCATTTCGGTACCACGTTTAAACAATGCCTTGGTGTAAGTTTCCAGTTGTGCGTATTCTTCTGAAGTGACAATATTTCGAGAAACCAACTCCTCAGGTGTAATATCTTCATCGTGATCGCCTTGCTCAGCTTTGGTTGCCGGTGTGATGATGGGTTCTGGAAACGCATCGTTTTCCCGCATTCCTTCTGGCATCGTTGCACCGCATAATAATCGCTTTCCCAAAGCGTATTCGCGAGCCGCATGACCTGCTAAATATCCCCTAATTACCATTTCGACCTTAAGTGGTGCACAGGCCTTACCAACGGCAATGTTGGGATCGGGCAATGCTTCTAACCAGTTGGGTACGATATCAGCTGTAGCCTCAAGCATATGGGCTGCAATTTGGTTTAAAATCTGTCCCTTATAAGGGATTCCTTTTGGCATCACCACATCAAATGCAGAAAGGCGATCACTGGCTACCATAACCAAGGTGTCGTTTTCCAAATGATAAACCTCTCTTACCTTTCCGTTGTATTTGCTTTTACAACCCTTGAGTTGCAATTCAGACTGCATGATGGTTTGCATAGGCATTAGTTGTGATGCTCAGTTTGTTTGTAGGCCTCAATAACTTGCTTGACTAATCTGTGACGAATAACGTCTTTGTCGTCTAGGTAAATCATGCCTATCCCTTTAAGGCTACCGAGAACCAAAATAGCTTCTTTAAGCCCTGAAATGACACGTCTCGGCAAATCGATTTGACCTGGATCGCCCGTAATCATGAATTTAGCGTTTTTACCCATACGCGTCAAAAACATCTTCATTTGATTGTGGGTGGTATTTTGTGCTTCATCGAGGATAACAAAAGCATTATCAAGCGTTCTCCCTCGCATAAATGCCATGGGTGCTATCTGAATAATGCCATTTTCAATATAGTGTTCCAACTTTTCAGCAGGTATCATATCCCGCAGAGCATCGTATAACGGCTGCATATAGGGATCTAGTTTTTCTTTTAAGTCACCAGGTAAAAAACCAAGGTTTTCTCCAGCTTCAACAGCGGGTCGAGTAAGGATAATACGCTTAACCTGTTTGTTTTTTAGCGCCTTAACAGCCAGTGCCACGCCCGTGTACGTCTTACCGGTACCAGCAGGACCAACAGCAAAAACCATATCATTTTTAGACATGGCAGCAACCAATCTAGCTTGGTTGAGGGTTTTGGCTTTGATGATTTTACCACCCACACCATGTAGAATTATTTTATTGTCTTCTGGATCTAAACCAAAGGCATCGTCTTCTTCGCTTTGAAGGATATTAAGAACCGTATCATTGTCGAGGGTGTTGTATTTTCCGTAGTGCATCACCAACCTATCCACTTGCTTCTCAAAGTGCTCTAACAACTCCTCTTCGCCAAAGGCTGTTATTTTATTGCCGCGCACAACAATTTTAATTTTAGGGAAGTACTTCTTTAATAGGGCAACATTTTTGTTGCTTTTTCCGCCATAGAATTCCGTAGGATTGACCTCGGCAAGTTCGATTGTAATTTCGTTCAAATGTGTCTTTTTAATATTTAAACCACATGGGCTTCTTTTTTGGTAACTTTGTAATCAAAATTAAGCAATTTTTAGATTGCTGAATTAAGATAAGGTTATTAAAATGCCACTGATTACGCTAACTACCGATTTTGGTCTTCAAGATGCATATGTATCAGCACTAAAAGCACAACTTTATAACCAGTTGGACGCACCAGAAATTGTAGACGTATCCCACCTTATTGACCCCTTCCATATTATTCAAGCCGCCTATGTTTTGGGTTCTGTTTACCGCAGTTTTCCACAAGGCAGCATTCACTTTGTGGGCATAAACTTCAACCAAACCCCCGAGCAAGCGCTAATAGTAGCTGAACTAAACGATCATTTTTTTGTTTGCGCAGACAATGGCTTCTTATCCTTGTTAGAACCCGAACTAAAACCCACAAGAGCTGTTGCGCTTAACACATCTATCAATACCAACCAATCGCGTGGCGTAGAAGCCATAGCCCATATCCATCGCGGTGGTGCCCTTAGCGTTATAGGCACGCCCATAAGCACGCTCAAACAACTCACACAGCACATTCCATCGGTACACCCACAGGGCAACGAAATACAGGGACATGTGTTGCATATTGACAGGTTTGGGAATATAGTTACCAACATTACCAAGCAGCTGTTTCAAAAGGTTGGAAGAAATCGCCCGTTTGTCATTCATGCGCGAAACCATAATTTTAAGGAAGTCTTTAACGATTACCACGAGGCCATTCGCTACGACAGACCCAAAGCGCAACGAGAGGAAGCAGGTAAAAAACTAGCGCTTTTCAATGCGCAAGGGCATTTAGAACTTGCCGTATTTAAAGGAAGCCCTAACTATGGTGGCGGCGCAAGCACACTTTTTGGACTTTCATACCTTGACCCCATACGTGTTGCGTTCATAAATGATGCCTAGCTGTTGATAAATTTGTTTTAGGAAAGCCTACGTAAACAATATATTTGTAAGTAAACACAATTAGAACATGAACTTCATTGTATCAAGTACACAACTGCAACGCCAACTGCAAACCCTTAGTGGTGTTTTAAACACAAGTAACACACTGCCTATCTTGGATCATGTGCTGTTTGAATTGGCACCCCAACAACTTAAAATTACGGCAACCGACCTCGAAACGACCATCAGCGCTACGATACAAGTAGAATCTACTAGCGAAGGAAAACTAGCTGTTCCCGCAAGACTGCTACTCGATACCGTAAAAACATTTCCAGAACAACCCTTAACGTTTTCACAAGCAGACAACAATACACTTGAAATCAGCTCTGAACAAGGGAAATATGCACTTGCCTATGCCAATGCAGATGAATACCCACAAGCCGCTGAGGTTGTGGACGCTTCAAGTCTGAGCATACAAGGCGACACCCTAGCAACAGCCATCAACAATACCATCTTTGCCAGCGGAAATGACGATTTGCGTCCCGTTATGAGTGGTGTGTTTTTCCAGCTATCATCTAGCGGTATGACCTTTGTTGCTACAGATGCACACAAATTGGTGAAGTATGAAAGAACAGATGTGGTTGCTCCTGAAACAGCGGAGTTTATCATGCCCAAAAAACCTTTAAACCTGCTTAAATCGGTGCTTGTTGGAAGCGAAGAAGAAGTGACAGTTAATTACAACAACAGTAATGTTCAGTTTTCTTTTGATGACACCGTAGTGATATGTAGGCTAATCGATGGAAAATACCCGAATTACGAAGCGGTTATCCCAAAGGAGAATCCCAATGTGATGAGCATCAACCGTGTGCAACTTTTGAACACCGTTAAAAGGGTAAGCATCTTCTCAAACAAAACAACACATCAAATACGTTTGCGTATTGCTGGTGCAGAGCTTCACATTTCTGCTGAAGACATTGACTACAGCAACAAAGCCGAAGAACGCCTTACGTGTTCTTTCCAAGGTGATGATATGCAAATAGGCTTTAACGCACGCTTTCTAACAGAAATGTTGACCAACCTCAGTTCAGATGAAATTCAACTAGAGCTGTCCTTACCCAATAGAGCGGGTATCATTACACCTGTAGATGGATTGGATGAAGGCGAACAAGTCACCATGCTGGTCATGCCAGTAATGCTGAATAACTAATTACAGCATATAGTCCGTAGAGATAAAGTTAGATTTATGTGTATCTAACAGTTCCCTTAAGATTTCCTTATTGCTTTCTGTGTCTTTGGTAGCTACAAAAGTCCTGATGGAGAAAGATCGCAATGCATCGCGCACACTTAGTGTACTCACAGCAGAATCTTTTCGTCCAGTAAATGGATATACATCTGGTCCTCTTTGACATGAGCTATTAAGGTTCACGCGACACACAAGGTTGGCCAAAGTATCAATTAATGGTCCTAGTTTATCTACGTCCTTACCAAACAAACTCACTTGCTGTCCGTAAGACGATGCAGCCATATCGTCCAAGGGTGTATCGATATCTGTAAACGACATCACCGGGATTACAGGGCCAAACTGCTCTTCTTCATATACGCGCATGTCATGCGAAACAGGATAGAGAACTGCTGGGAAAATAAAGTTTTCTGTACGCTCACCACCTCTTGAGTTAAGCACCTTTGCGCCCTTTTCTGTGGCGTCGTCTATCAACTCTTGAATATAGGCAGGCTTGTTGGGCTCTGGCAATGGTGTAAGTAGTGTATTGTCCCACGGCATACCCAGTTTTAAAGCATCAACTGCTGCAACAAATTTGGTCAAGAAAGCTTCTTTTATAGATTCATGCACATATAAAACCTTTAAGGCTGTACAGCGCTGTCCATTAAAAGACAAGGTGCCCGCTACACATTCTTGGACTGTTTTTTCTAGGTCTGCATCTGGCAAAATGATACCTGGATTTTTCGCTTCCAGACCCAATACCAATCGCAACCTACTTTTCTTAGGGTGTAAATCTTGTAATGACATGGCAGAAGAACTGTGCCCAATAAGTGCAAGCACATCTATTTCACCCGTTTTCATTATAGGTGTAGCTATGGTTCTTCCACGACCAAATACAATATTCACTACTCCTGGCGGAAAACTCTCTTTAAACGCCTGTAGCAAGGGTGCAATAAGCAAAACTCCGTGCTTTGCAGGCTTAAAAATAGCGGTGTTCCCCATAATAACAGCAGGGATAAGCAGCGCAAAAGTTTCGTTTAATGGGTAGTTATATGGGCCGAGGCACAATACAACACCAATGGGTCCACGACGAATGTGTGCAAAAACGCCACCGTGATTGTGGAACTTAGCACTGTCGCGGTCTATGTCTTTGTATTCGTTGATGGTGTCTACGATATAGTCTACCGTACGATCAAATTCTTTTTCAGAGTCTTTGTGATTTTTACCAATCTCCCACATCAATAGCTTTACCACCTTGTCGCGTTGTTGCTTCATAAGCGTAACAAAACGCTCCATACAGGCAATACGGTCTGCTACTTTCATGGTTGGCCACTCTCCTTTTCCTTTGTCGAAGGCACTTGATGCAGCTTCAAGCGCTTTTAGGGCATGCGCCTCATCCATGTCTGGCACAGAACCCAAATGCGTTGGCGCAAGCGTGCCATCGATATTAGGTGTGTGTATGGAAGAATAAACATCCGCCGATGGGCCGTCCCAAAGGGTGATTTCTCCGTTGATTAAAAAACTATTGTGATGGAAGGGGGCATCAATAGCAAATTGAGCTGGTATATTCATATTTTATTTTTCAAAGCAACACAAAACTAAATCAAAAATTGAAATAAATCGGGCTTGTTATTTAAATAATCACCAAAAAAACCTTTTTCTTTCATTCGATTTAACAATGGCTTAAAGTCATCTACTGATTTTATCTGAATTCCCACTACGGCCGGGCCTTGTGAGCGGGCGCTTTTTTTGGAGTATTCAAAAAAGGTAATATCATCTGTTGGACCTAAAATATCTTGTACAAACTCCTTAAGTGCACCTGCACGCTGTGGAAAACGTACGATAAAGTAATGCTTGAGACTGCTGAAGAGTAAAGCGCGTTCTTTAATTTCAGCCATGCGCGTAATATCATTATTACCGCCACACACCAAACAAACCACGTTTTTCCCCTTGATGTCAGCCGACAACTGAGAGAGCGCTGATACCGACATGGCACCTGCTGGCTCAACCACAACAGCATCATAGGTATACATATTCAATATGTTTTGACAAATTTCACCTTCGTCAACCAAAAGCAAATCTTCTAAATACTGCGTACAATAATCAAAGCCGTATTCGCCAATGGTTTTAACAGCAGCACCATCTACAAAAACATCAATACTGTCTAATCGAATGCGCTTCTTTTTTTGTAAAGACTGGTACATACTGGGCGCACCTTTCGGTTCAACACCTATAAACTTGGTGTGAGGTGATTTTTGTTTAAAAACACTGATGATACCAGAAATCAATCCGCCACCGCCAATGGGCACTATTATATAATCTATGGGCTCCGTTGCTTGTTCTAGAATTTCCAATGCCATGGTCGCCTGACCTGCAATGACATCTGGATCATCAAAGGGGTGGATAAATGTTTTTCCTGTTTCAGCAACATACTCTTTTGCCGCTTCATAACAATCGTCATACGTATCCCCAACCAATTTGATGGTCACCTTATCGCCACCAAACATGGCAACTTGCGAAACCTTTTGTTGTGGTGTTGGTGAAGGCATAAAAATAGTACCATGAATATTGTGATGACTACAGGCATATGCAACCCCTTGGGCGTGATTACCTGCACTTGAGCAAACAACACCTTTTTCACGTGCTGCTTTATCTAAAAGCGAAATCTTATTATACGCCCCTCGTATCTTAAAAGACCTTACAGGCTGTAAGTCCTCACGCTTTACCAAAATAGTGGCACCATACAATTCACTCAACCGTTTGTTGTGCTCCAAAGGGGTTGGAACAGCAGCCTGTCCTACCCTTTTGGCCGCAGCCTCAATGGTCGATAAATCTAATAATGGTCTCACTACACGATGCGTTTCATGGCCGTCATGGACGCGCGCAATGTCTTACCAATTTTTTCTACTGGGTGATTTCTAAGGGCATCGTTAACGGCAATTAACTTTTTATTATCAACGCCATTGGTGTCTGGAGAGAAAGTTGTACCAATAACAGACGTGTCAATACCTTCCATAAATGAAGTCAATAAAGGCTTACAGGCATGGTCGAATAAATAACATCCGTATTCTGCAGTGTCAGATATCACACGATTCATCTCGTATAATTTTTTACGTGCAATGGTGTTGGCGATTAACGGTGTTTCGTGTAATGACTCATAATAAGCAGAAGCATCCTTAATTCCGGCAGCTACCATGGTATCAAATGCCAACTCTACGCCAGCGCGTACAAAGGCTACCATTAAGGTACCATGATCAAAGAATGTTTGCTCATCTATCTCGTCAGTAGTAGGTGCCGTTTTTTCAAAAGCTGTTTCAGCCGTAGCAGCACGCCACTCGAGTAAGTTTTTATCATCGTTGGCCCAGTCTTCCATCATAGTGGAAGAAAAGTGACCAGACATAATATCATCCATATGCTTATGGAATAATGGCGCCATGATTTCTTTTAGCTCCTCTGAAAGGTCAAAAGCTTTGATTTTTGCAGGATTAGACAAACGATCCATCATGTTGGTAACACCACCGTGCTTTAATGCCTCTGTAATGGTTTCCCATCCATATTGAATCAATTTAGATGCATAGGCTGCATCAATGCCTTGGGCTACCATTTTATCAAAACATAAAATAGACCCTGTTTGCAACACTCCACATAGTATGGTTTGCTCACCCATCAAATCTGATTTTACCTCAGCAATAAATGAAGATTGCAGTACACCTGCGCGGTCACCACCAGTACCTACACAGTAGGCTTTGGCTTGTTCCCAACCTTTTCCTTGCGGGTCGTTATCGGAGTGAACAGCAATGAGCGTTGGCACACCAAAACCGCGAAGGTATTCTTCACGTACTTCAGAACCTGGGCTCTTAGGTGCAACCATAATTACCGTTAGATCATCTCTAAACTGCGTACCTTCTTCTACAATATTAAATCCATGAGAATAAGAGAATGTAGCGCCTTTTTTCATCAAGGGCATAACGGCCTCAACAACAGATGTGTGATTTTTATCTGGCGTAAGGTTGATAACCAAATCTGCCGTTGGAATCATTTCATCATAAGAACCTACATCAAAGTTGTTAGACGTAGCATTTTGATAAGAAGCACGTTTTTGCTCAATAGCACCACTGCGCAATGCATAGGAAATATTAAGACCAGAGTCGCGCATGTTTAATCCTTGATTTAATCCTTGAGCACCACAGCCAACAATTACAATTTTCTTGTCTTTAAGGGCTGAAATACCGTCGGTAAATTCATCTGCATCCATAAAACGGCACTGTGCCAGTTGGTGTAGTTGATCTCTTAGTGGTAATGTGTTGAAATAGTTACTCATCTCTTTGGTTTTAATCGTTTAGTTTGTTTAATAATGCTTTAATGTTCATCGGTGATTTGGTCACAGAAATGCGGCCAGAGCGCACAAATTGCAATAGCCCATAGGGCGCTAAATCGTCGTAAAGTTGCTCTGTCTCGTGTCGGAAGCCTGTTTTTTCAATAACAAAAAACTCGGTGTTTACCGTCACGATATTAGCATGGCTTTTCTTGATGATATTTTGAATGTGTCGTTCCTCAAAAAGAGATTTTGACGCCACCTTATAAAGTGCTGATTCTTGAAAAATAGTTTCTTCATCGGTGTGGTAAAAAGCTTTGATTACCTCAACTTGCTTTTCAATTTGACCCACAACTTTCTTTACCGCTTCTTCGGTCATGCTCACCACGATAACAAAACGTGATACATCATCTATTTCTGAAGCAGAAGAAGTGATGCTGACAATATTGATATGACGGCGTTGAAAAATAGCAGAAACGCGGTTTAGTAGCCCAACGCTGTTTTCCGTGTAAATCGATATGGTGTAATTTGTTTCCATATTATGACAATCTTATTTCAGAAACCGAAGCACCTGAAGGTATCATCGGGAATACATTATCTTCTTTTTCAACACATACTTCAAGGAAATACGGCTTATCGGATGCCATCATTTCATCAATGGCTTTTCCTAATTCTTCTCTTTTGGTAACACGCTTGGCATCTATAAAATAGCCTTCTGCAATTTTAACAAAGTCTGGGTTCACCATTTCTGTAGAGGCATATCGTTTATCAAAAAACAACTGTTGCCATTGACGCACCATACCCAGAAAATCGTTATTAAGCACCACTACCTTTACAGCAGCTTGCGTTTGGAAAATCGTACCGAGCTCTTGAATTGTCATTTGAAATCCGCCATCGCCAATAATGGCAACTACTTCCCTGTCGGGAGCACCCATTTTTGCGCCCAAAGCGGCTGGCAAAGCAAATCCCATGGTACCCAAACCGCCAGATGTAATATTACTTTTTGAATGGTTAAAGGTTGCATATCGGCAAGCTATCATTTGGTGCTGACCTACATCAGAAACCACAACGGCATCGCTGTTAGAAGCACGGTTAATTTCTTTTAAGACCTCAGCCATACTCAAACCTTCTTTGGTTGGGTTTAGGTCGTTGTTGATAACCTTATCAAATTCAATTTTGTCGTGAGCCTTAAACTTTTCAAACCATTCGGTATAAGGTTTAGAGGCTACTTTTTGGGTTAACATAGGCAAGGTCTGCTTAACATCTCCAAGAACGGCCACATCTGCTGCAACGTTTTTGTTCACCTCAGCAGGATCTATCTCTAAGTGGACAACCTTAGCCTGTTTGGCATAGCTGTCAAGTCTACCCGTCACCCGGTCGTCGAAACGCATACCAATGGCAATAAGCACATCACATTCGTTGGTTAATACATTAGGTCCATAATTTCCGTGCATGCCCACCATACCCACATTTAATGGATGTGAAGTCGGCAACGCCGATACACCAAGTATGGTCCAAGCCGCTGGAATATTGGATGATTCAACGAAAGTTTTAAATTCTTCTTCTGCCTTACCGAGAATAACGCCCTGACCCCAAACAATCAAAGGTTTTTTAGCATTCGAAATAACGGCTGCGGCAGCGTCAACTTCAGATGGGTTCACTACTGGAATTGGCTTATAGCTGCGAACAGACGCGCAGGCTTTGTATTCAAAATCAGCAGTGGCAAATTGGGCATCTTTAGTGATATCAACAAGCACAGGGCCCGGACGACCAGAACGCGCAATATAAAACGCCTTGGCCATGATTTCGGGAATTTCTTTTACGTCTGTAATCTGGTAATTCCATTTGGTAACTGGTGTTGAAATACCAATGATATCGGTTTCTTGAAAGGCATCTGACCCCAATAAGTGCGATGGCACCTGACCTGTGATGCATACCATAGGAGTTGAATCAATCATGGCATCTGCAATACCGGTAACCAAGTTGGTTGCACCAGGACCTGACGTTGCCACACAGACACCTACTTTTCCCGAAACACGGGCAAAACCTTGTGCGGCATGTGTTGCACCCTGCTCGTGACGTGTAAGCACGTGTTGCAGTTTGTCTTGAAACTTATATAATTCATCGTAAAATGGCATAATGGCACCACCTGGGTAACCATAAATAAGATCAACGCCTTCTGCCAACAAGCAGTGGATTAAAGCTTCTGAACCCGAAATGTTTTCTTTTTTCATCATCCGTTATTCATCTGTCACGCAACCTTCAGAAGCAGAAGCAACCAAGCTTGCGTATTTATATAAAACGCCTTTACTAACTTTTAAATCTGGCGCAACCCAAGCGTCACGACGCTTATTGAGTTCCGCTTCACTGAGATTAACATGCAATTCGTTTGATTGGGCATCAATGCGGATGATGTCCCCGTTTTGAACAAGCCCTAGCGTGCCACCCAATTGTGCCTCGGGTGTGATGTGCCCTACAACAAATCCGTGCGTACCTCCAGAAAAACGACCGTCTGTAATGAGTGCCACTTCCTTACCCAAACCTGCGCCCATGATGGCAGCAGTGGGCTTAAGCATTTCTGGCATTCCAGGACCGCCTTTTGGACCTTCATAGCGAATAACTACAACCTCACCTTTTTTAACTTCTCCAGATTTGATACCAGCATTGGCAGCAAATTCTCCATCATAAACACGGGCTGGACCTTCGAATGACAAACCCTCTTTGCCAGTAATTTTAGCAACAGAACCTTCCGATGCTAGGTTACCAAACAAGATGCGAATATGACCCGTTTCTTTTATGGGGTTATCCAATGGACGAATAACCTTTTGACCTTCTTGTAGCGAGGGAACGTCTGCCATGTTTTCGGCTAGTGTTTTTCCTGTTACTGTAATGCAATCGCCATGGAGCATGTCGTGATCAAGCATAAACTTAATTACAGCAGGAATACCACCTACACGGTGTACATCTTCCATTAAAAATTTACCACTTGGCTTAAGATCTGCCAAGAATGGCGTGGTGTCACTAATACGTTGAAAGTCAGCCAAGGTAAACGATACCTCAGCAGCTTTGGCAATGGCTAAGAAATGCAGTACTGCATTGGTTGAACCGCCTAAAACAGTAACCAATCGAATGGCATTTTCCAGTGATTTTTTTGTAACTATATCTTTTGGCTTGATGTCTTTTTCGATAAGCAAGCGCATCGCCTTACCAGCAGCCACACATTCGGTTATTTTTTCTTGACTAACCGCAGGGTTAGAAGAATTATAAGGCAAGGATAGCCCTAGCACCTCTATGGCAGAAGCCATGGTATTGGCCGTGTACATGCCACCACAAGCACCAGCACCCGGACAGGCATTTTGAATAACTTCTTTGAATTCAGCCTCCCCAATTTTACCTGATACTTTTTCGCCCCATGCTTCAAAAGCAGAAACGACATCTAATTTTTTTTCAGCAACACAGCCAGACGCTATAGTACCACCATAAACCATAATACTTGGCCGATTGAGACGCAACATGGCCATGACAGAACCGGGCATGTTTTTATCACAACCCACTACAGCCACCATACCATCGTATGACATACCGCCCATAACCGTTTCCATAGAATCGGCAATTAAATCTCTTGAAGGCAATGAAAAACGCATACCGGGCGTACCCATTGATATACCATCACTCACCCCAATGGTGTTAAAAATAAGGCCCACCAAATCAGCTTCTTGGGTACCTTTTTTTATTTCAACTGCTAAATCATTAAGGTGCATATTACACGGATTTCCTTCGTATCCTGTGCTGGCAATCCCTACCAAAGGCTTTTCAAAATCAGCATCCGTAAGGCCAATAGCGTGAAGCATGGCTTGTGCTGCCGGCTGGCTAGGATCTTGTGTAACAGTTTTTGAGTAGCGATTATGCCCCATGAATCTTAAAATTAGAATGCGCTAAAATACAAAACAACAACCATATAGCCTGTTTGTTAATTGAGACGTTTAAATCGAATAAAATGAAAGGTGTAAAATTGGGTTTGTTTTGTAGTATCTTAATTCAAATGTAGAAAAAGTAGGCGGCATAATGAATGAAAAGCATATTTTTACATATTCGCTAAAAAAAACAACGAAACATTAAACATGATTAAGGATAACCCATTGATACCAATAAAAAATAAGCAATCTGATTTTTTTAAAAATGGGGAAACCTTACATATCAATACACGTATAACACATTTAAAAGCGCTAAAGCAAAGTGTTAAAGCGCATGAAGCTGACATCAGTGCTGCATTAAAAAAAGATTTGGGCAAACCTGCTGCTGAAATATGGTTGGCTGAAATCTACATCGTACTAGATGAACTAAATACCGTTATCAAAAACTTGCAGTTTTGGGCAAAACCCAAACGCATTAAAGGAAAATGGTTGAACACCCCTAGCAAGGATTGGATCGTACCAGAACCCTTTGGCGTTACGCTTCACATTGCACCCTGGAATTACCCCTTTCAATTGGCACTTAACTCTCTTATTGGCGCAGTGGCAGCTGGTAATACGGTCGTATTAAAACCTTCGGAGCACGCCCCACAAACCGCTGCTGTAATTGAAAAAATCATCACAGCAGTTTTCCCTGAGGAATGGGTTGCAGTAGTGCAAGGCGGTCCAGAAACAGCAGAAAATTTATTGCAACTACGTTGGGATTATATCTTTTTTACGGGAGGCGTTCGCGTTGGAAAACTTGTAGCCAAAGCAGCAGCAGCACACCTCACGCCCACAACGCTCGAATTGGGTGGCAAAAATCCTTGTATTGTAGACCATACCGCCAACATCAAGGTAAGCGCCAGGCGCATTGCTTGGGGCAAATACATGAACTGTGGTCAAATATGCATGTCACCAGACTACTTGCTTGTTCACAAAAGCAAATACGAAGCATTACTCACAGCCCTAAAAAGTGAAATTGTGCGCATGTATGGCGACAATCCAAAAACATCGGAAGACTATGCACGTTTGGTGCACGAAAAACACGCCGCTGCTATGGTAAATCTACTTAATGGGCAAGACATCCTTTATGGCGGAGAACACGATGTAAAAAACCGTTATGTGGCACCTACGATAATTGCAGTTGAGAATTTGGAAAATAAGATCATGCAAGATGAAATTTTTGGACCTATTCTACCCATATTGACCTATGAAGACGAAACTGAAATAGACCAAATCATAAAGCATTACGACAAACCCCTATCGTTCTATGTTTTCTCTGAACGTAAAAAATGGGCAAATAAACGGATGAAAAAGCACAGTTATGGCGGCGGGATGATCAACGATGTAATCGTGTATTTCACCAACCAACGACTGCCATTTGGAGGCGTGGGCAACAGCGGCGTGGGCAGCTATCATGGCAAGTATTCCTTTGATACGTTTACACACCTAAAATCGTATGTAGCGCGCCCCACTTGGTTTGACCCCATTCAGCGCTATGCGCCCTATGGCAAGTCATTTCCTATGCTACAAAAAATACTACGCCTTTTAAGCTAACCCAACCAGCCCTCGCGATCCAAACTGCGGTACTGTATGGCTTCTGCTATATGTGCATCGGCTATGGCATCCGAGCCTTCTAAATCAGCAATAGTTCTGGCAACCTTAAGAATACGGTCATATGCACGTGCTGAAAGTCGCAGCCTGTCCATGGCGGTTTTTAGCAGTGTTAACGAATCTTTTGACAGCTGGCAATACTTCCTTATTTGTTTGGTATTCATCTCCGCATTGTGATGTACGTTGTGCATATCGGCAAAGCGTTGTGTTTGTCGTTCCCGTGCCACAATGACCCGTTGGCGTATGTCATCACTGGACTCTGCCAATGGCGTTTGTGCCAGCTTTTCAAAAGGGACGGGTTGCACTTCTACATGCAAATCAATACGATCCAACAACGGCCCTGATATTTTACCCAAATAGCGTTGCATTTCCGCAGCGGAATGACCAGGACTACTTTTGTCGTCATGGAAATAACCTGAGGGTGTGGGGTTCATACTTGCCACCAACATAAACGACGCCGGATAGGTAAGTGTAAACTTGGCTCGGGCAATGGTAACCTCTCGGTCTTCTAAAGGTTGTCGCATGACTTCCAAAACGCTTCGCTTAAACTCGGGCAACTCATCCAAAAACAACACCCCGTGATGCGCAAGAGATATTTCACCGGGTTGTGGATAAGTACCACCACCTACCAAGGCCACATCGGAAATGGTATGGTGCGGTGAGCGAAAAGGCCGTTGATGAATAATGCCACTGCCTTTCATTTGCCCAGCAACAGAATGAATCTTAGTCGTTTCCAATGCCTCGGCGGTGCTCATGGGTGGTAGTATGCTTGGTAATCTTTTGGCAAGCATGGTTTTGCCTGCACCGGGTGGACCAATCAACAGTATGTTATGTCCGCCTGCTGCTGCTACCTCCATACAGCGTTTGATGGACTCCTGCCCTTTTACATCTTCAAAGTCTAAAATGCTTTTGGGCATGGAATCCAATTGGGCAGAAAGGTCATAGGTGACAAGGTTGTTTTGATGATGGGATTGCAAGAATGAAATGAGGTCATTTAAGTGTGCAAAGGCATGCACCTCCAAGCCGTCTACTATGGCTGCTTCTTGACCATTTTCGGCAGGCACCAACACGCCCTTAAAACCATCGACTTTGGCTTGCAATGCCATGGGCAGGGCACCACGAACAGGTCTAAGGGTGCCGTCAAGGGACAACTCACCCATAATAATCCATTTATCTAATGCTTGGGGAACCACCTGACCAGAGGCAACAAGAATGCCAAGCGCAATGGGAACATCATAGGCCGCACCTTCTTTGCGTAGGTCTGCTGGCGCCATGTTGATGGTAATCCGTTTGCCGGGAAGTTTAAAACCGCATTCCATGACGGCAGCAGCTATGCGGTGGTTACTTTCCTTAACGGCATTGTCGGGCAAACCAACCAAATGATAACCAACGCCTGGGTGGATATGAACTTCTATGGTGATTTGTTGGGCATCTATGCCAAAGACGGCACTGCCAAAGATTTGAGTAAGCATACAAGTAGGTTTTTTATAAAATTACAAAAAAATATTTGCGTTCTTTGCAATAATGGAACAACAAGATTTTAAGGCAGTTTGCGGGCAGTTTGCAACAGGTATCACAGTTATCACCACCACACACAACGGCAAACCCTATGGCTTCACAGCAAATTCCTTTACCTCCGTTTCACTTGAACCAGCAGTGGTGTTGTTTTGTCTAAAAACCGCATCGGAAACCAATGCTGCTTTTCAAACCAGCAAGACCTTTGCTATAAACATCTTATCAGATGAACAAGAGGCCGTTTCCAATGCTTTTGCCTCTTCCAAAAACAGTCAAGAAGCACGTTTCGAGCAAGTCGAACTGCTTTCAAAAAAAGTTCCTGTAATTAAAGGAGGTCTTGGCTATTTAACGGGTGAGATTATCAAACACGAAATAGTAGGCGACCATATTGTGTATTACGGTCAGGTGACAGAGGGGAAATACTTTGAAGGCAACCCCCTACTTTATGCCAAAGGTGGATATCAATGTTTGGGGTGATTTACTTGTTGTAATACTTCTAGTGCGCCAGCGAGTTCTCTTTTAGCACACAGGAAATAGTGTATCTTTATTTGAAGTTAAAGTGTTGATATTTCATAACGTAAGATTTGAGTTTTTTTGGAATATTTCTCCCTGTGACTAGCCCCAGATAGAAATTCCTTTTCAAAGTATTGCACTAGCAATTGAATCTAATAGGACGTACTATTCCTTAATTATTTTAAATACTTGTGTTTTATCCTGATTTATGAGCTTGACCAGATACAAGCCTGGGCGCATGCTTTCTAGTGAAAGCACATTGTTTCCAGAAACACGGAGCAGTTGTTGTCCCGTTAAGGTATGGACTGTTGCTTTTTCCACAGGCATAGTACCGCTGATGTGCAGCACGCCAGAGGTAGGATTTGGGCTTAGTTGCCAAGGTGCTGCATCATGGGCTACAACACTAAGTGTTCCACAGTTTGTTGTGCTGTCTTTCCCACCATCGGTAATGCTCCAGTTATTAGGAGCGGAGGTAAGCTTGGTTCTACCCGCTTCTCCATTGCCGCAGTATTTGCTGCCGCCGGCATCCAAAGTTACGTTGGGTTGTACGGCTTGCTTGCTCCAAGCGTCTAGCATGGCATCGTAGTGTGCTGTTGACAAGGTAACATTAGCAAACATATTCTCCATTTTGACAACCTTACTAACATCCCAGTTGCTTAGGTCCCTATTAAAGTTAGTGGCATCTCTAAACATACCAGCCATAGTGGTAACGCTACTCACATCCCAGTTGTTTATATCCGCGTTAAAGGCAGTGGCATCTTGAAACATAGATTCCATATTGGTAACGCTACTCACATTCCAGTTGCTTAGGTCCTCGTTAAAGGCAATAGTATTAGCAAACATAGTATTCATATTGGTAACGCTACTCACATCCCAGTTGCTTAGGTCCCCGTTAAAGGCAGTAGCATCAGCAAACATAGCATACATATTACGTACTTGTGAAAGATTAGGTGCATCTGTAGCGGTCATGTTTAGCTTGCTACATCCGGCAAAAGCAGCCTCCATGGAGCTCCATGCTTGGGTGCCCCATTGCCTTATTTCAATAATTTTGTCTTTATTATCGTCACTGTTATCAAAGTAAATCCGAGGAAAATTACCAGTAATCTTGACAATATGGGTGCCAGGAGCAGCATAGGTATGTGTGGCATTGCCAGTGTGTCCCGTTGAAGACCTACCATCTCCCCAGTCTACGGTATAGTTATAGATTTCTCCCAAAGCCGTTGGAATGGTAATGGTTTCACCATCGGCAGTGGTTTTCCATAACTGTTTTTACACAAACAAACGGCATTAACATAGTTAATGAAGTCAAGGGTAAAGAAGTTTTTATTGAAGAAAGCAAAAGAATAAGAATTAAAACTAGTGATGGGCAAAAACACCAAGGTCAATTTTCTATAGTTGACAGCAATCATATTCAAATTGGAAAGGAAACAATTGCTTTGAATTCTATTCTACTGATTCGCAAAGACAATGCATTTGGCAACTTTACATCAAGTTTACTATTCCTCTATTTAAGCGCTATTTCTGTTGTTGGGTATAGCTCATTAGTCGTCACTGCTAGTGAGTCAGCTTTTTTGGCGCTTATACCTCTCCCTATAACCATCTTTTATGCTTTTAAGTCACCTAGTCTCAATAAAGCTTATAAAACAAAAAAACAATGGAGTTATAGTGTTATAAATCATTCAAACCTAAAAGCAGGTTCAAGTTTTTCAGATGCCGCTGCAATCCCTTCTTTAAGCCAAGCCAAATAGGTGGCCTTATCGGTATATTGAAT
>QXZR01000033.1:0-3628 GCA_009886265.1 Flavobacteriaceae bacterium | reverse complement strand
ATCAGATGAACAAGAGGCCGTTTCCAATGCTTTTGCCTCTTCCAAAAACAGTCAGGAAGCACGGTTCGAGCAAGTCGAACTGCTCTCAAAAACAATCCCTGTTATTAAAGGCGGTCTTGGCTATTTAACAGGTGAGATCATCAAACACGAAACAGTAGGCGATCATATTGTGTATTACGGTCAGGTGACTGATGGAAAAAGCTTTGAAGGCAACCCCCTACTCTATGCCAAAGGCGGGTACCAACGGTTGGGGTGATTTAGCCGCAGCAATCCCCTCTTTAAGCCAAGCCAAATAGGTGGCCTTATCGGTATATTGAATGGGCGCATTAAGAATCGTACCATCGGGTTGTAGCAACACATAATAGGGCTGGGAAACCGACTTAAAATTAATCGCCTGAAAAGCCGACCACTGCTGTCCTACCGTTTCCAAAACACGGCTGCTGCCATCGGCATAGGTAATGGTTTGTTGGTCTGCTTCGGGCAAAGGCTTGCGGTCATCCACATAAAGTGAAATTACCACTACCTCATCACGCAACAACTTATACACCTCTGGCTGGGTCCAAATGTTTTCTTCCACCTTTCTGCAGTTGACACAAGCCCAACCTGTAAAATCCAGTAATATTGGTTTTTGCTGCACAATGGCAGCTGCCCTACCCGTTTCGTAATCTTTATAACAGTCAAGGTTTAACGGACAGTCGGATTCGGTTTCATAGACAGAATAAAATGCAGGTGGTGGAAAGCCACTCAGTGCGCGTAAAGGCGTCTGTTGGTTGGGAACTAATCCCTGCGCCAAATACGCAACAAACAAGACCACCAAAACACCCAATGCCTTTTGTATTGTGCTATTCTTTTTGGGTTTGGGGTGCATAAAACCAAAGCCCCCAAACAGGTAAACAGCCCACAACAACAATATCAACATCCAAATGGCAATAAAGAGTTCACGTGGAAGTATGCCCCATCCTTGAACCATATCGGCATTCGATAAAAACTTCAATGCCAAGGCGAGTTCCACAAAACCAAGCGACACCTTCACATGCTGCAACCAACCACCCGATTTGGGCAGCTTGCGTAATACATTGGGAAAGAAAGACAATACCCCAAAAGGCAATGCCAAGGCCGTTCCAAAACCTACCATGCCAGCGGTAAGCTGCATGGCACCACCATCAGCGGTAAGCGAACCTACAAGCAAAGAACCCAATATGGGTCCTGTACAGGAAAAGGAAACCACGGCAAGTGTCAGTGCCATAAAAAAGATTCCCAAATAAGAGGAGCGTGTCGCTGCAGCATCTGATTTTGCAGACCATTTTGAAGGCAAGGTTAGGTCAAACAATCCAAAAAAGGAAAGTGCAAAAACCACAAAAACGGTAAAAAAGATAAGATTGAGCACCACATTGGTGGCTATGGCATTCAACACCTCAGGTCGCAATTGGTCTAAAAAGTGAAAGGGCAAACTCAACAGCGCGTATATCCCAATAATGGAAAAGGCATAAGAAAGCGAACGCCTAATGCCCACAGCACGACTCACACTGCTTTTGGAAAAATAAGATACGGTGAGGGGAATAAGCGGAAACACACAAGGTGTTAATAGCGCAAGAAAACCGCCCAAAAGACCCAAGACAAAAATACGCCACCAAGATGCCTTGACATTGGGACCAGAAGCTTCTAGTAATTCGGTGTTTTTTAGGTCTAATTTTAAGTTATTGCCCCCTAGTTGAACATCTGTCAGGTCGCGTTCAACCGCATTGACCAGGGACCCGTCTGTCGGAATAGACAAAGGCTCTTCTCTAAAGATGCAGAGCGCATCGTCACAGGCCTGATATTCAACGAGTAATTCAATGGTAGCATCTTCTGTAGATACGGACTGTACCCACATCAATTCTTTGGTGTAATAGGCCAAATCCATTTCGAAAATAACATCGTAGCCCGTTTTGGGTTTACTGCCCAGCAATGCACCCACAGCCGTTGCGTTTTTCCACAGCAGTACGGTGGGCAAAGGGCCTCCATCGGGAAGGCTTACATCATACAGCTTCCAGTTGTCCTGAATGTTTGCTTTGAGGATTACATCATAGGTATTGGTGTCGGTTTGTCGTGCTTGTGCACTCCATTTGACGGGATCTTGCCCCCAAGAGAAGCTTAAGCAGCAAAAAAGAAAAAGGAAATATCTCATACAAGTTGAATTTGGAGCGTAGTTGTATTGGCTACAGCCACAAATTTACGATTTATTCGTTTGCCAACTACCCAAACAATGTCGTCTCCCGAACACAGCAACCATTGTTGTTTTTTGTCTAGCGCAGACATTTTCTCGTCTTTGAAAAATTTAGCCACTTTTTTCTTGCCTGTCATGCCCGTAGGATAAAACACATCGCCTGTCTTCCAACGTCGTAAAATCAAAGGGAAATCCAATTTTTCCTTGTCTAAAACAGCGCACTTAGCCGAAGACTTGGATGCGATAACGTCCGCTGAAATCTTTAGTTTGATGGGTGCTTCTATACCTCCCTCAGGAACCAAAAAATAGTCTTGTTCAATTGCAGGAGATGCAGTTTTGGGTGTCAAAATCAGATGATCGCGTTCTCGTGTTAAAACATATTTTTCACCAGTGCATTTTTTTCCCGCATGGGTGTCCAGTAGTTTTTCAACTTCTTTGACATCAAATCCATAAGGCGCAAACAAATGATGCAGCCAAAAGTTTTTTGGGTGCAATGCGTCAATAGATGAGAAAGGGATTTTCAAGGCTTCTCCTTGCTGCTTCCAATCTGTTTTAATGTTTTGCAGTTGCGACTGTATACCTTCAAAGGCATCACGCAAATGTTGCATACTAGTCAGCGTATTGGCAGCTGCATCAGGAGACAATTCCATAAAAGACGGTAATACCTTATGCCGAATGGCATTGCGTAAATATTTGCTAGAACTGTTGGATACATCCTCGCGCCAATGGAGCTTTTGTTCCTTGGCAAAAGCCAAAATTTCATCTTTTCGAAAGGGCAATAGCGGACGCACCAAAAAACCCTTTTTATCTTGTATTCCTCCCAAACCTTCAAGACCACTACCTCTAGTTAGGCGCATAAACAAGGTTTCCAATTGATCGTCTGCGTGGTGAGCTGTCAGGATGGTGTCGTAAGCATTGCTTTCAAGCACTTCGCTAAACCAATTATAGCGTAAGTCACGTGCTTTTTCTTGAATACCCGTTGCATCGGGGTCTATGGGTGCTTGTGTTACATGACAAGCAACACCAAGTGAAGCCGCCAAGTCACGAACCAACTGCTCATCGGCATCGCTATCCGCCCCACGTAAACCATAATTCACGTGTGCAATGCCAAAATCAATTTCTAGGGCATGTAACAAATGTGCCAACACCACGCTGTCCACACCGCCACTAACCCCTAGTAAGAAGCGATGCTTTTTGGAGGTATTAAAAAGAGAAACGATATGGTCTTTAAACCTTTGTTCCATGGGTATTGGGAATTGTTTTTTTGTTTGCCAAAACACGCTTAATGGCCTTGACCTTAAGCTGGCATTCGTCGTATTCTTTTGATGGATCGGCAGCTGCGGTTAGTGCGCTCCCCACATGTGTGGGTAAGTATTTTGAAGCCGCATTATAAACCAAACTTCGGATAACCACATTAAAATC
>QXZR01000032.1 GCA_009886265.1 Flavobacteriaceae bacterium | reverse complement strand
ACCCACTATACACCATCATAGAACAAGAACGCACCAACGATTTCATCAATACCTTCCTAAACAAATATGACGAAGGCGGCATCATGCCCATCTGGGATTTATCGGCAAATTACACTGGCTGTATGATTGGATACCATGCAGTGCCGGTTATTGCAGATGCGTATTTAAAAGGCATTCGTGGGTATGATGTAGACAAAGCATTTAAAGCGATGAAACACTCTGCTGTTCAAGATAAATTAGGCTTAGAAAGCTATAAAAGTACAGGATATGTTCCCGTAGAAGCCGAGCCTGAATCTGTATCCAAAACATTAGAATACGCCTATGACGATTGGACCATCGCCACCATGGCTAAGGCCCTTGGAAATGAGGAAGATTACAAGACGTTTATCCAGCGGGCTCAACATTATAAAAATGTTTATGATCCCGAAACCAAATTTATGCGTGGGCGATTGAACAACAAATGGTTTGCGCCTTTTGACCCCTATGAAGTAAACTTCAACTATACCGAAGCCAACTCATGGCAATACAGCTTTTATGTACCTCAGGATGTTTCGGGACACATACAGCTTATGGGCGGAAAAGCCCAATACGAGCAAATGCTAGACGAACTTTTCGCTGCCAAAGCTGAAACTTCTGGGCGTGACCAATCCGATATTACAGGACTCATTGGACAATATGCACAAGGAAACGAACCCAGCCATCACATGGCATTTCTGTACAATTTTGTCAATAAGCCTTATAAGACCCAAGCCATGATTCGAAAAATTCTTGAAGAGCAGTATGCAAATGCGCCTGACGGTATTTCTGGAAACGAAGATTGTGGGCAAATGAGTGCTTGGTATATATTCAGTGCGCTTGGTTTTTATCCTGTTACTCCTGGATCAAACGAATATATTATCGGCTCACCCGTTGTTAAATCTGCCACCATTAATTTAGAGAATGGGAGAAAATTTCAAATCAACGCCCCAAACAACAAAAAGGGTAGGCCATATATTAAAAATGTATTGCTCAATGGCATGGAGCACCAACAGTCTTACTTAACTCATGGTGACATTGTGAATGGCGGTAGCCTGACCTATGAAATGAGTAGAAGAAAAAGCGATTGGGGAACTTCAGATGAAAACATCCCTAAAACAACAATTGAGGATTATATCATTACGACACCTCCCTTTGTTGAAAAAGGAGACGCCGCCTTTGAAAACGAAACTACGATTGTATTGAAAAGCTTACAGCCCGAAGCAACCATCTATTACAGTTTAGGTGAAGCCTTTATGAAATATGAATCGCCTATTACAATAACTGACGATAGAGAAATAAGCACCTATGCTGTTTTTAATGGGAACAAAAGTGCAACGCTTAAAACAAGGTTCAGAAAAACAAACCCAGATATTAAAATCAGCTTGGCGACAACTTATTCAAATCAATACAGTGCAGGCGGAGACAGAGCACTTGTTGATGGAATTTTAGGCAGCGAGGACTTTAGAACGGGTACTTGGCAAGGCTATGTGGGAGCAGATGTAGTTGCAACTGTTGATATAAGTAAAGTGCAGCAAATAGATAAGCTAGCTGTCAATTTCCTAAGCGACCAAAACTATTGGATTTTTTATCCCAAAGAAGTCTTGTTTTATGGCTCAACAGACGGTGAAAATTTCGATTCAATTGGTTCAGAAAAAATTGAAATGACAGATATAAATAACGCTGAAATTAAAACCATTGAGATTGATAATGTGAAGACCCCCTACCGCTACATAAGAATTGTTGCAAAAAAAATAGGCAATGTACCTGAATGGCATAAAGGCTTTGAAGATGACGGGCTGGGATGGATTTTTGTCGATGAAATACAAATCAACTACTAAAATATAATACATGAGATCAACAACCATTGCCCTTTTTTCACTCTTATTACTGCTTGGCTGCAGCAAAACAGAAACCCTTTCCCTACCTGCACTTTTTACAGACAATATGGTTTTACAGCGTAATGCAACCGTTCAGTTCTGGGGAGTTGCTGGGTCAAATACCGAAGTTTCGATTAGCACACCATGGGGTATCCACAAAGGAAAGGCAGATGTTTCTGGAAAATGGCAAATTGGATTTTCGACACCAAATGAAAACCCATCGTTCAGCATAGATGTTTGTGCAAATAGTGAATGCATTAAAATCAACAACGTGGTCTTGGGAGAGGTTTGGCTGGCTTCTGGACAAAGTAATATGGAAATGCCACTTAAGGGATGGCCTCCATCAGAACCCATTTTAAACTCTGCTAATGAAATCGCCCAAGCAGGAAATTACGAACTGCGCTTTTTTTCTGTTGAACGAGATTTAAGTAATCTTCCACTAGATGATGTCAGCGGAAAATGGTTAGTAAGCGACTCCATAAACGCAGCTGATTTTAGTGCAACAGCTTATTTTTTTGCGAAGGAATTATTTCAAGAACTTCATGTACCTATTGGAATTGTTGACAGCAGTTGGGGCGGCACGCCAGTCGAAGCATGGACAGGCATTAACGCACTTGGTGAAACACAACTTTACGATGACAAACTTGCTAATTTTTCCGGATTTGATGGGCGCTTAGCTGGCTTTAAGCAATGGCTTGCACCACTTTCATATTTTCCAATGCCCGGTGTAAATTCCACCCATACGGACTGGAAGGAATTGCCATTTAATGATATGGAATACGCCAATGAAACCTTTGATGACAGCGAATGGTTTACTATTGAATTCCCTGGTAATTTTAACGATGTTTTTGGAGAAACCGTTGTAAATGACTTTGATGGCGTGGTTTGGATCAGAAAAAGTTTTTATTTGGAGGACTTGGACGATGCGTATTTCCTTGATTTAGGGCTGGTCGATGATATGGATTTCACCTATATCAATGGTGTTTTTGTCGGTGCTTCATTTCAAGCAGAGAGCTTTCGAGAAAAGCGGTACACAATACCTGCTGAAGTTTTAAAGCAAGGTAAGAACACTATATCAATTAGATTGATTGACACCATGGGGCCTGCAAGGGTTTGGTCACCAATTTCCATAAAAAGCAGCAATAGCAGCATAAACCTAGAAGGTGATTGGAAGGTTATACCATCGGCAGAATTATACGATAATAACTTTTATCGATTAGACGCCAACTATGTAAAATTGACCACTAGGCCAGACTTTATTAAGGTCACCCCTTTTACACCAACCGTGTTATACAACGCAATGATTCATCCATTGGTTCCTTACACAGTCAAAGGGGCCATCTGGTATCAAGGAGAGTCTAATGTAGGTTTTGAAGATGAATACGAAAAAACATTCCAAGCCATGATTAAGGACTGGCGAAAACAATGGGGGTACGAATTTCCGTTTTATTTTGTACAGATTGCGCCCTATAACTACGAAAACGGTGAGTCGGCAGCACTGCGTAATGCGCAATATAAATCCACAGCAACTTCAAACACGGGCATCGTATCTACACTCGACCTTGGAAACGCTAAAAACATTCACCCAGCAAATAAAATGGACGTTGGCAAACGTTTGGCTAATCTCGCTTTGGGCAATGACTACGGCATTGACAGAAGACTACGTGCTTCTAAACCCGTTAGCATTGCGCAAAAAGGAAACAAACTTATTGTACACTTTGATTGTCAAGAAGGTGGCCGTGTTTCGGTAAAGCCACAAACCAATGAAATTGAGATTTCATCTGATAACATCACCTATCATCCTGCAAAAGTTGTGGCTGATGGCTGTAGCATTCACGTTTCATCATATAAAGTACCTAGACCTAAATATGTCCGTCACGCGTGGAGCGATACAGGCACAGGAAGTATCGTAAACGAACAGGATGAAACCATTTGCGCATTTTTATTAAATGCAGAATAGCAATAAACCATGGTCGTAGAAGTTTGCGCAACTAATTTCCAATCTGCTTTAAACGCACAAGACGCGGGAGCAGATCGAATAGAGCTTTGTTCTGAACTTGCCGTAGGCGGTATTACACCCAACTATGGGCTTCTCAAAAAAGTAACTTCAGAACTCAACATTCCAGTTCATGTACTGATTCGACCAAGAAGCGGTGACTTTACGTATAGCGACTCGGATTTTGAGGTGATGAAACAAAATATAGCACTGTGTAAGCGTTTAAAATGCTCTGGCATTGTTAGTGGCGTTTTACATAAGGACATGAGGGTAGACATACCGCGCACCAAAGAATTAATTGATTTGGCAAGTCCCTTAACGTTTACTTTTCACCGTGCCTTTGATTGGACTCCAGACCCAATAGCAACGGCCAAAAAATTAGCAGAAATAGGCGTAGCACGTATTCTAACTTCTGGACAGGCGACCTCCGCAGTTGAAGGTTTGCCCATGCTAACTCAATTAAAAGATACGTTCACGGGAACCATACTGGCAGCAGGTGGCATCAATCTAGATAATGCAGCGCAATTTAAAGCACATGCTTTTGAGGAAATACATTTGTCGGCAACTGTACAAGAGAAAACAATCGATGCGCCCAAAATAGCGTTAAATTCCACAAAACACTTTGACGAAACCATGCAGTGCGTTTCTAGTTTATCTATATTACAACAACTTATTAGTCAATTAAATGCGTAAATACATTCCTTTAATAATGGGATTGGCTGTTTTGTTTACAGCTTGCCAATCCAAGCAACAGCATACCCTAGTTGTGAAACTTCACGAGAATTGGACGGTTTCATCTGCACATAGCAAGCAATCGTATCCAGCCACTGTTCCAGGGAATATCTATTCAGATTTGATGGATAATGAAATTATTGAAGATCCGTTTGTGGGTAAAAATGAACACAAGGTGCAATGGGTTTCTGATTCTGTTTGGGTATATAAATCTACTTTCAACCTACCAAAGGCTGTTTTAAACAAGCAACATATTACGCTCAATTTTGATGGTTTGGACACCTATGCAACGGTGCTATTGAACGGCGAAGCATTACTAAACACAAACAATGCATTTCGAAACTACACGGTTCAAGTAAAAGACTTACTCACTGCTGAAAATGCAATAGAAATACAATTTGAACCTACAAGTACGTACGAAAATAAGGCAAAGGCAGAACTTGACGTTACCATGCCCGAGGGAAATAGAATATTTACCCGTAAAGCACAGTTTCAATATGGTTGGGATTGGGGGCCTGTACTGAATACTAGTGGTATTTGGAAAGATATTTATGTAAAGGCATGGAATGTGGCTGCTATTGACCATATCTACCTCGAGGAAAATGGATACACTGCTGAAAAAGCGAGCTTTAATGTA
>QXZR01000031.1 GCA_009886265.1 Flavobacteriaceae bacterium | reverse complement strand
TTTCAAGACTGCCGCATTCGACCACTCTGCCATTTCTCCAACGGCTGCAAATATAACCTCTTTTTTTGTTTCTGAAAGCCCATTTCCAAACTTGCTTATCGTTACATTTGTTAAATGTTTGAATTTCCCTATGATCTTCTCATTTTAGTAGCTGCTGGTTTGTTTGCTGGCTTTGTTAATACCATGGCAGGTGGTGGTTCCTTACTCACCTTACCCTTACTTATTTTTTTTGGTTTACCACCCGCTACAGCCAACGGAACAAACCGCATTGCCATTTTCGTTTCAACCAGTTCGGCAACACTCGGATTTCGGAGTAAAAATGTCAACTCTTTCCCCTTTAGTATCTATTTGGGCATCACTGCCTTCTTAGGAGCATTAATTGGTGCACGCATTGCTGTTGAAATAGACGGGCTTTTGTTCAATAAAATCTTGGCCATCATCATGATGGTTGTTGTAGTTTTAATGGTTTTTAAACCCAACTATAAATCAGAACTCCTTGAACCCAAAACCACAGGAAAGACCCTAATATGGTCAATGATAGCTTTCTTTTTTATTGGTATATACGGCGGTTTTATAAACGCCGGTATTGGATTTATCATCATGTTGTTTTTGAATTACGTAAACAAATTAGATTTGGTACGGGTCAATGCAACCAAGGTAGCTCTGGTATTTATTTACACCACAGGCGCACTTGCCACCTTTGTGTTAAGTGGGCATATCAATCTTAAGTATGGTGTAGCCTTGGCTATTGGAAACGCTGCTGGTGCTTTTTTTGCATCTCGATACTCCGTTAGGAAAGGGGAGGGCGTTATCAAAATTGTTATGATCGTTATGGTTATTGCCATGTCAGTTAAACTTTGGTTTTTCTAAATACCTTTGATGTAACAAATTCCGCATAGTTACGTTAGTATGTCATTATTCCATATCCCTAAATAAAAAACCTACTAATGAATACTTATTTAAAATGCCTTTCACTTCTTGTGATATTAACGTTAGGCATCACTTTTACTTTTGCTAAAACACCTACGGAAATAAGAACTGGCACCCTTACTGGAAAGGTCTATGACGCTGCATTAGATCAGCCTTTACCCTATGTAAATGTGTTGTTGTTGAATGAAGATCGCAAAACCCTAATGGGAACCATTACAGATGAAAACGGATTGTTTAAACTCGAAGGCATTCCCGAAGGGAAGCATATCGTTAGCGTTCAATTCATAGGCTTTGAAACCATTGAAAAGCCTGTAGTTATTGGCAAACAAACCTATAAGATTGATATGGGTGTATTGCGTCTAACAGAAAGTTTGACTGCCCTTAATGAAGTAGAAGTAATAGCTGAAGTAACAACTATAGAACAGAAAGTTGACCGCAAGGTTATCACTATAGGTAAAGATTTGGCAGCTGCAGGAACGGCTTCGGAGCTTATGGTAGGTATTCCGTCTGTTAGCGTTGATCCGCAAAATGGAGCTATAAGCTTGCGTGGTAATGAAAATGTACGTGTGCTTGTAGACGGAAGACTCTCAAATATCCCTGCTGCTCAATTGCTCAAGCAAATTCCCTCCTCAGCAATTAAATCTATTGAACTTATAACAAATCCCTCAGCCAAATACAATCCAGAGGGCATGAGTGGTATCATAAATATAGTACTGCATAAAAATCAGATGCTGGGCTTTAATGGATCTTTAAACGCCAACTGGAGTTATGATATCAACGCGAAATTTAACAGTGGCCTGAATCTTAATTACCGCAACGGAAAGTTTAACATCTTTGGGAACTACAGCAATAACTTTTCTAAAAATGATAACAACGGCCATATTAATCGCACAAATAACACGTCTCGACAATTGTTTGAATTTACTGAAGATAGATCATCTCAAATTTTTAAAGTAGGATTGGATTTTTATATAGATGAAAAGAATACCTTATCTGTTTTTACCAGTCAAAACCCAGCAGAAAACAGAACCTTAGGGGATTCTAAAGCATTTTTTGAAAATGATGCCACCAAGAACGAACATCAAATTTTTGATGCCAATGGAACCAACGAATCAACCCAATACAACTTTAATTTTAAGCATGACTTTGCCAAAGAGGGCAGCAATATTGAATTAGAAGTAGATCATAACTTATTTGATGAGGATCGTCCAGTTCCATTTGTCTATCCCACAAACCCAACTCAAAACTATACTGACCAAAACAAACCAGCCCGGGAACGAACAACCATCAACTTAGACTATGTTAATCCGCTTACAGAAAAGAGCAAGCTGGAACTGGGTGCAGAAGCACGGTTGTTCAACTCATTAATCGTGTTCTCCTCTGACCAAGCGCTTCAAGATGAGAACGGTAGGCAAATAACACAGCGTGACATTGATTTTAATTACACGCGTGATATTTATTCACTCTATGCCACCTATGGTAAGAGACTCGAAAAATGGACTTATCAATTTGGACTACGCGCAGAAAGTGTTCGTGTTGATGCCCTTGCCAAACAAAACAGCACGGTATCGGGTATAAGTGAATTGTCTAATTTTCCATTTGAGAACAACTACACAGAATTATACCCCTCTATGTATGTGACCTATTCATCAACAGAGAAAAAATCCTATCAGTTGAGTTATAGCCGACGTATTGACCGGCCGGGATTGGGACAAATCAACCCAATTAAAGAATGGTCAACACCCTTGGTTTCTTCGTATGGAAATCAAGAATTGCGTCCTCAATTCACCAATTCATTTGAGTTGAACCACACCCGGAGGCTAAAGAAAGGGTCTTTTACAACAGGCGTGTTTTACAGGTTTATCAATGAAGAAATTAACCGTGTAGTTTTGGTTGATAGGGCAGATGTTCGTTCTGGTCGTATCATTATCACACACGATAACTTTGACAATACTTCAGCATTTGGGCTTGAATTGTCGTCCAATTATAGACCTTATAAATGGTGGAGCATCAACGGAAGTTTTGATTTGTATTCACAAACCCAAAAGGGAATTGCAGAGCGACTAAGCAAACCCATAGATGTCGCAACGAAAGATGATATTGAAACCATCATCAATACCGTTGACAATGTGGCCTATAACTTTAGAATGTACAACAGCTTTACTGCGACTAAAAAACTAAGCTTTACGGCCTTTATGTTCTATCGTGGACGTAATAAAACATTGCAATTTGACATACTGCCTATGTATTTTGTAAATCTTGGTGCACGCTTAAGCGTCTTTAAGGGAAAAGGAAATATAAGTTTAAACTACAACGATATCTTTAATACCATGCGTTTTGGATTTGAGGGCCGTCTTCCTTATCCACAAAATGGCGCATTCTATTGGGAGAGCCAAACCATACAACTCGGATTTAATTACCGTTTTGGTAGTAATAAGTACCAAGCCAAATCACGTAGAGAACGTGACAATGATGAGAAAAATGGTGGAGGTGGTATGTTCTAATAGTTCTCGTAAGAAACAATCTGTAATCCATAGCCAGACATGCCCACACGCTTGATTTTATCACTATTGGATAACAGCTTCATGTTGCTGATGCCTACGGCGTGAATCATTTGTGCGCCAATACCAAAATCCTTTTCATCAAATTTAGGTGCATGCTGTGCTGTGTCTTTCAACGCCTTAATTTGATCGAGTAGCTTGTTGGCGGGTTGCAATTGGTTGATAAAGATTATGGCGCCCTTGCCTTCTTGCTGAATGTGTTTGAAAATCTTGTCAAGTGTGCTTTCTTTCTTTTGATTTAGAATGCTGGCCAATTCACTGTTCAATTGATGCGTGTGTACTCTCGTAAGCACGGTTTCATCTTTGTCCCAACTGCCTAAGGTGAGGGCTATGTGTATTTGGTTGTTGGTGTTTTGATGGTAGGCACGAAGTCTAAAATCCCCATAACTTGTTTCAATTTCAAAATCTTCTTGTAATTCAATAAGACTGTCGTGTTTCATGCGATAGCTAACCAAGTCTTCAATGGAAATTAGTTTAAGGTCAAAAGCTTTGGCAATTTTTTGAAGTTGAGGCATACGCGCCATAGTGCCATCTTCATTCATGATTTCCACGATTACACCAGCCGGTTGGAAACCGGCCAATCGTGCCACGTCAATTGCTGCTTCTGTGTGGCCTGTGCGACGCAATACACCACCTTCTTTTGCAGCCAATGGGAATATGTGCCCAGGTCTCAAAAAGTCCCCTGATTTGGCTTCTGGATTGATGAGCCTACGCACCGTTTTTGCCCTGTCGGCAACAGAAATACCAGAAGTAACACCATCTCCTTTTAGGTCGATAGAGACCGTAAATGCAGTTCCCATGGGATCTGTGTTGTTACTCGCCATTGGATATAGATCCAGTTCTTTACAGCGCTTTTCTGTTATGGGGGTGCAAATCAGTCCACGACCTTCCTTTGCCATAAAGTTAATCATTTCGGGAGTAACCATTTCAGCAGCGCCAACAAAATCGCCTTCGTTTTCTCTATTTTCATCATCAACGATGATTACAACCTTACCGTTTCTAATGTCTTCAATTGCTGCTTCAACACTGTCAAGTCGAATACTATTTTCCATTTTTAATTTTTTTCATTATAAATACAAAGGGCATTTTAATCTTTAATTTCAAACGCTCTAAATCAAATACAGATTTGTCCCTGCTGGCACGCACTGTGGCTACCAGTCCAACAAACGTTAACACAATTGAAATAAGCCATGCACCCCAAAAAGGATGTAAGCTTCCATCTTCAGCGCTGTTCTTGAATAGTGTTCCCGCAAAGTGGTAGGTTAGGAAAATGATAAGTGCCACAACAATGGGCAGTCCAAATCCTCCTTTTCTAATGATAGCACCAAGTGGTGCGCCGACAAAAAACAACATGATGGCAGCATAGGCATTGACAAATTTATCATCACGCCACAAGCGATGGAGGTTGATGACCTTTTCTCGAATAAAAAACAAATTCTTTTGATTGCTTAAGCTGTTTAGCTGCATGTTAATATTGTTTTTTGCTGCGGATAATATTCGCGCCTTTTGACTTGTGTCAAAATTATCTAAAAAAGCTTTTTTTCCTTCAAAGCTATGGTGCGCCAGGGTTGTTTTAAGTCTGTCGACAGATTTAATCCCAGTCCGCAAATATACCGTATTTGCAAAACCTTCAATTTCTGAAACAAAGCCAACAGAAAGCGAATCAATACTCTCTGACAGTTCTGAAATATTTTGCATTTTGTAGGTGTTGTTATAATTGGTTTCGTTCAAATCAACATCGTTAAATGAACGCAAGTCAATATTCATGGTATACTGTTGAAATGCAATTCTGTTGTGTGGATCTTTTTTCTTGCTTTTTTTCTGATTCACCTCTTCGTATCGATACCCATCATAGAGCACTAATTGCAAGCCCTCTTGCAACTCATCACTTTTTAACTCACCCCTCTCAGCCTTAATAACAATGTGATTGATTTTGTCTTTAGATTTTTCGTGGATAATGACATCTTCTAGCAGTTTGTCATTTTCTCCATACTTACGGCCTACTTTGATATTGCTTTCGCCTATGTCGTTAAACATACCCGCTGTAATGGCCAATGCTGGCCGCATTTTAGATAGATTTTTCCTAAGGTTATAGGTTTTGAATTCCGCCAAGGGGATTACTGTATTGGAAACATAAAATGTGGCCAAACACGCAATACTATTTACAATAATCAACGGTCGCATGGCACGCATCAGCGATATACCAGCCGATTTCATTGCGGCAAACTCGTAGCGTTCCGCAAAGTTACCAAAGGTCATGATGGAAGCTAACAATATGGTTAGCGGCAGTACTAAAGGGATGAGCTTGGGGGAGTAGTACAGTAGAAAGCGTAACAATACACTTACGTCTAGGCCTTTACCTGCAAATTCGTCTATAAATACCCAAACCGTTTGGATGATGAAAATAAACATCAAAATAAAAAAGAAACTCACCAAAATAGTGAGGTAGCTTTTTAAAATATAACGATCTAGCAGCGAAATTTTCATTAAAACCTATCGATGTAGTAATTTGGATAATCTGATGCTGAAAACACAAATGTGCTTGTTGGAATTTCAATATTGGTCTTAAAAGAACCTATGGTAAGCGTTGTTTCTGTTCCATCATTGCCAACCTCAATGAGCTTGTAAATTTGTTTTGTTTTGGTGTCTATGCCAAGCAATAAATATGCTGCCTGCGCATAGGTGTCGATAGGAATAAGCTTGATGTATTGAATTTTTCTACCTCCATATAGGGGTTGGGTGATGTCCCATTCAAAACGATAACCTTGCTTGTAGAAAGAAAATATTTTGGAAGGACTTAAGCCCTCATCAAAACCGTCGCTTAAGGGTTCAATAAGTACTTCCTCATTCTCTGGATTTATGGTGTGTTTGTTGGTGCCATCACTAAGTTGCTCAATACCCATAAGCTTGAGTAGGTAGGCGTCTCCTTCAATTATTAGTGAACCTTTTTCTTTTTGTTGAATCAGTTCTTTGCGATTGACCAATTCGTATGTAAAGGTGATTGAAATATTATCGAATTGTGCTAAGGATTCAGATACTTCATCTAACAATATTTCTGCACGTTGCTCTTGCGCAAGTGTAAAGCCACTGACGAGTAGGACTATAAATAATTTAATTTGCTTTTTCATTTTCTAAAAATTCGTGGAGTGAGATAACATCTCTATACATTACCTCCCGTGCCTTGCTTCCTTCAAATGGACCTACAATACCAGCAGCTTCTAATTGATCAATGATCCTTCCTGCTCTGTTGTAGCCCAGTTTAAGCTTGCGTTGCAAAAGCGATGCCGAACCTTGCTGTGCGTTTACAACCACTTCGGCGGCCTCTCTAAAAATGGGGTCTCTGTCTTCAATATTGTTGTCACTACTGGTGCTGCTTTCTTCAGAAGTATACTCTGGCAATAAATGCGCATCTGGATAGGCGCGTTGTGAACCGATAAAATCCGTAAGTTTTTCTACTTCGGGGGTATCAACAAAGGCACATTGCAGCCTAATTAAATTGTTTCCTTGCGTAAACAGCATATCCCCACGACCTATGAGTTGATCTGCGCCACCACTGTCTAAAATGGTGCGGGAATCTACTTTAGACGTTACCCTAAAGGCAATACGTGCTGGGAAATTGGCTTTTATCAAGCCCGTAATCACGTTTACAGACGGTCGCTGGGTGGCAATAATCAAATGTATACCAATTGCTCTAGCAAGCTGTGCAAGACGCGCTATGGGTGTTTCCACTTCCTTACCTGCAGTCATAATCAAATCGGCAAATTCATCAATGACCAAAACGATGTAGGGAAGGTATGCATGACCGTCGTGTGGGTTTAGCCTGCGATCTTTAAACTTGGTATTGTATTCCTTTATGTTACGGCACATGGCAGATTTGAGCATGTCATAGCGCTTGTCCATTTCAATACAAAGTGAATTTAAGGTATTGATGACTTGTTTGTTGTCTGTGATAATGGCCTCTTCGGCATCGGGGAGTTTTGCCAAATAGTGACGCTCAATTTTATTAAAAAGGGTTAGTTCCACTTTCTTTGGATCAACCAATACAAACTTTATCTCTGCGGGATGTTTTTTGTATAACAGCGAGGTGAGTATGGCATTTAGCCCAACAGACTTCCCTTGTCCAGTGGCACCTGCCATAAGCAAGTGGGGCATCTTGGCTAAATCGACCACAAAGGTTTCATTGCTGATGGTTTTTCCAAGTGCTAGGGGCAGCTCCATTTCCGCTTCCTGAAACTTTTTTGCCAAAATCGCCGAACGCATGGATACTATGGTTGCGTTTTTATTTGGCACTTCGATACCTACAGTTCCTTTTCCAGGGATGGGTGCAATAATACGAATGCCCAAAGCTGAAAGCGAAAGCGCAATATCGTCTTCTAGATTTTTGATTTTTGAAACCCGTACACCAGCAGCAGGTACAATTTCATAGAGTGTAACCGTTGGCCCAATAGTTGCCTTGATATCGGCTATACCAATTTGATAGTTCTTTAGGGTGTCAACAATACGTTCTTTGTTTTCTTCTAGTTCTTGCTCATTTATCGTGATGCCTTCATGTGGATAGCTCTTTAACAAGGACTCTGTAGGAGAACGAAAGTTTTTGAGTTCAAGAGTTGGATCTACTTCACCAAAGTCCGCAACCAATTTCTTTGCTTTTTGTACTACCTCATCTTCTTCTGTAGTTTCTAACGAAAGTTTGATCTCATCCGCTGCTTTATCCACTTTTTTATCTGACGTATTTTTGATAGTTGTGGATTGTGCCGCTTCTGGCTCTTTTTCCTCTTCTACATCAAAAACAACTTGTGCTGCTTCCTCTGTTTCATCCAGCTCTTGGATATTGTTTTCTGTTTTGGTTGCTTTAGGTTTAAATAAACGAACTTCTTCTGGTTTCCATTTAAATTGATAAACCAAAAAGGCAATTAGGATAAGCAACAATAGGCCAACAACACCAAACGGACCGATGTATTGCAGCATAAAGAGATTACTTTCATAGCCGATGATTCCGCTCAACAGCGGACTTTGTGGAAATAGCAGGGCCATGCCAATGGCTAGCCATAACGAGATAATAAGTGTCCACATCCACCTAGATGCCAACTTGTTGGTTGCTATATTGAGAAAGTTGCTTATTCCTGTAACGAGTACCATTAAGGCCATGACAAAGGCACCGATTCCCATTCCTTGATATATAAACAGGTGGCTTAAGCTAGCGCCAAGCTTTCGAATGCTATTCTCGACTACTACATTGCTATCACCTAAAACCCCTAGGGCACTTTGATCTGTTTTCCAAGAACTGAAAAATGAAACAAAAGCAAGTAAGAGTAAGCCCGAGAAGAGAATACAAAAGGCACCCCAAACGATTTGCTGCTGTCTACTTAATGCTTTGATACGAAATTTAACTTTCTTGACCATACGCAATATCAAAAATACAATAA
>QXZR01000030.1:18821-19096 GCA_009886265.1 Flavobacteriaceae bacterium | reverse complement strand
GCGCACACTTCCATAAATATGATAACCTTTTTGGTGCAGCAGGCGTAGGGCATCGTGTCCAATACCAGATGATACGCCAGTAATGACAATATTTTTTTTCATGAACTCATTTAAATTTTTTGGTTTTAAGCGAAAATTAGGGTTTTTTTAGTTCTGTTGAAAGCTTTTTTGAGTTGCATAGCAGGGCTACGGAAGGAAAAAAAGATGAAAACAGAGCTGAAAATGACAATTTTTAACAAATCGAAAAAGTTTAAACGAGTTCCATATTTATAATG
>QXZR01000030.1:7268-18811 GCA_009886265.1 Flavobacteriaceae bacterium | reverse complement strand
CGATAGGCTGCTTTTCGTAAACGCTCCTTTAGATTTAGCTACTAATGTTTTGTTTTAAAAATTTATATGATCTTTTATAAGACTGAGCATCTCTTCAATGTCATCAGCTTTACCGTTTACTACAAAAGTGTATTGTTTTATTTTGTTCTTTCTTCCTAAACTGATTTTATGTTTTATATGGATGTCTTTATTTTTTTTAGCGCTCTTGAAAGCGTCCTTAATTTGTAAATATTTCACATCGGGTTTTTTGAGTAAAAAAGACAACTTTATGTCTGTTTTTGGTTCGAGTTCTATGAAGTGGGCGATTGATTTATCCCATTCAAAGGATGTTAATTCAGAAATGCTATTTGTTTTGACTTCTAACTCTAAATTGTTGAGTTTGGAATTTATGAATGTATGTTGACCATAGCTGATAAAAATGCCAAAACACATCAACATCAATAGTTGCAATTTTATTTTCATATCTAAGGATTTAGTACCCGAAATCCTATCAATGAATACGTAATGTGTTATAGAAATGTAATAGCTATAACTTTCGGTTACTCATTGTTATTGTAAGTTTTGGGGTATGTTAGATTCAAATATATAAAAAAAGCAGCCGATAGGCTGCTTTTGATTTTTTCTAGAGATGTATTACCTCGTCATAGGCATCTGCGACGGCCTCCATCATGGCCTCACTCATGGTCGGGTGCGGATGCACTGTCTTGAGGACTTCATGCCCAGTGGTTTCTAATTTTCGTCCCAATACCGCTTCGGCTATCATGTCGGTTACACCAGCGCCAATCATATGACAGCCCAGCCACTCGCCATATTTGGCATCAAAAATAACCTTGATGAATCCGTCTGGTGTGCCACTTGCTTGGGCTTTTCCAGAAGCTGAAAAGGGAAACTTTCCAACTTTGATATCAAGTCCTTGTTCTTTTGCTTGAGCTTCGGTTAGTCCTACAGAAGCAATTTCTGGGCTGCTATAGGTACATCCAGGAATATTCCCGTAATCTAAGGGCTCAACGTGCTGCCCTGCAATTTTCTCTACACACAAGATTCCTTCAGCTGAAGCAACATGTGCCAATGCCTGCCCTGCGGTAATATCCCCAATGGCATAATACCCCGGAATATTGGTTTGATAAAAATCGTTTACCAAAATTTTATCTCTATCCGTAGCAATGCCAACCGTTTCAAGACCAATATTTTCGATATTTGTTTTAATACCCACTGCAGAAAGTACCACGTCTGCTTCCAGTACTTCTTCGCCTTTTTTTGTTTTAACCGTTGCTTTTACGCCCTTACCACTAGTATCCACTGAAGTGACTTCCGCGCTGGTCATGACTTTGATACCGCTCTTTTTAAACGAACGTTCCATTTGTTTTGAGATTTCCTCATCTTCAACAGGAACTATACGCGGTTGGTATTCAATTAGGGTTACTTCTGTCCCCATTGCGTTGTAGAAATATGCAAATTCTACTCCAATGGCACCAGACCCTACAACGATAAGTTTTTTAGGTTGTTTTTCAAGTGTCATCGCTTTTCGATATCCAATGACCTTTTCACCATCTTGTGGAAGGCTGGGTAATTCACGTGAGCGTGCTCCCGTGGCAGTGATGATGTTTTGAGCAGATAGCTCTTGTTCGCTGCCATCCTCAGCTTTTACGTGTATTTTTTTGCCGGGAAGTAGTGAGCCATACCCCTTGATAACGTCAATCTTGTTCTTTTTTAACAAAAACTGAACACCCTTACTCATGGTATCCGCCACAGATCGACTACGATTAACAACCGCATCAAAATCTTTGTCGTATTCTTTTACTTTTAGTCCGTAGTCGTCGGCGTGTTTTAGGTATTCAAAAACTTGCGCAGATTTAATAAGCGCTTTGGTAGGAATACAGCCCCAGTTTAGACATACGCCTCCAAGACTTTCTTTTTCAACGATTGCTGTTTTAAGCCCTAATTGCGAAGCGCGGATTGCGGTAACATATCCTCCGGGTCCACTTCCTAAAACAATGATGTCGTATTTGCTCATATGGTAAAGTTTCGGTAAAAATACGAAACAGATGGTTATTCCTTGCCTTTGTCATCAGATTTAAAATCGATGGATACTGAATTTACACAATAGCGTAGCCCAGTGCCTGTTGGACCATCGTTAAAAACGTGACCAAGGTGTCCATCACAACTGTTACAAATGATTTCGGTACGCACCATACCATGGGTGGTGTCTTTCTCATACCTAACCTTTCCTTCAATGGCTGAATCAAAACTAGGCCATCCGCAATCGCTCTTAAACTTTGAGCTACTCGCAAAGAGGGGTTCTTTACAAGCATAACAGCTATAGGTGCCTTCGTCAAAGTGGAGGTTGTATTCTCCTGTATGGGGATATTCTGTTCCCTTTTGGCGAAGTATTCTAAAGGCCTCTGGGTTTAGTTTGTCTTTCCAGTATGCGTCTGTTTTTTTCATGTCTTGAACGGTTTCTGTTCCTTTTTGTTTTGTAGGTTCTTGTGCGCACGCTTGTAGCGAAAAAACGAGGCACAAAAATAGGGGATATGCTAGTGCTTTCATGATGCTTGAATAAATGATATTACTTTATGAATAACCTTTTCATCTCGTAGAATCCTGCGGTGTCCAAGTCCTTTGGTAACCATCAAGGTGGCGTTGGGATGCTGTTTGTGTATGTTTACAGCACAACTTACGTCAATATCGAGGTCATCTTCGTCGTGAATAATCAGCGTTGGCGTTTGCTGTTGGCGAACGACATAACTCGCATCATATTCATTGATGTTGATGTTGTATTTGTCTTGAAAATATGTCTTCATACGTTCCGATGTCTTGGGCTTTAATCCTACTGACATGATGAAATTATCAAAAATCGTGCGCATTTGGTCTCCAGAACCAATGGTGATGATTTTTTTAGCATTTGAAGCCTGTTCACAATACTTTAAAATAGCCATACTGCCAAGCGAGTGCCCGATGTAAATATCAAATTCACCGTAATGATTATTTAGTGTCTTTATGGCGGCACCCCATTGAAGCATATTGGTGATTTTACCTGTGGATTTGCCATGTGCGGGTGCATCAAATGAAATCACGTGATAGCCTTTTTTGTGTAGGCTTTCTGCGATAGCATAGAGTTGTGTGCCCCTGCCGCTCCATCCGTGGGCCAGCAGTACCTTTTCACCTTTATTTTTCCATTCAAAGCACATAATGGTTTCGTTGATTTCTGGAACAGTAACCAATTCTGGGTGGCAATGTACCAAGGCTTTTCGCTCTTTTTCGGGTAATTTAAACTTGAGGGGTTTTGAAAATATGTGTGCTGCTACACGCATGCCCATTTCAGGCGAGAACCTTTCAATTAACCTGAGCGACTGCTTAAGCCAAAGGGGTACGGAAATACCTTGTTTGAGCTTTTTTTTCTTTTTCATTACACAAAGTTAAGCTTATCCTTTTTTATGTCTTGAAACATTTTTGTTTATTTGAGGAAACAAAGCATATGCCATTACACAAAAAAGGGGACAAACGTCTTTTACGCGCTTGGGCCTCATACGATTGGGCAAATTCTGTTTATTTCCTTGTTATCTCTTCGGCCATTTTCCCACTCTACTATGGATATATATGTGCTGATGAGACGCATTTAGAAGTGTTTGGTATGTCCTTTAAAAACACGGCTCTTATCAGTTATGTAACGGCCCTAGCTTTTATGTTTATTGCGATTTGGTCACCCATTCTATCTGGTATTGCCGATTATATGGGTAACAAAAAACGGTTTATGCAGTTTTATTGTTACTTGGGTTCCGCTGCCTGTATTGGTTTATATTGGTTTGAAATTGACAACCTTTTATGGGGCTTGTTGTTTTATTTTTTAGCACTTGTTGGCGCTTGGTCAAGTTTGGTTTTTTACAATTCTTACCTTCCTGATATTGCCTACCCAGAACAGCACAACAAAATCAGTGCACGTGGTTTTGCATTGGGCTATATTGGAAGTGTATTGTTACTGCTGATTAATCTCTTTATGGTGCTAAAACCAG
Organism: Flavobacteriaceae bacterium; assembly: GCA_009886265.1. Classification (GTDB taxonomy): domain Bacteria; phylum Bacteroidota; class Bacteroidia; order Flavobacteriales; family Flavobacteriaceae; genus UBA7446. The sequence continues at coordinate 14,801 of QXZR01000030.1, read as the reverse complement.
AATGGTTTAATATTTCTGGCGAAGGAGGAGCAGCTTCCTTAAAAGCTATGCGCTATTCTTTTGTCATGGTGGGGATATGGTGGTTTGGATTTAGCCATATCGCTTTCTACCACTTGCCACGTGGTTTTAAAGACAAGGTATACACCAAAGACATATTCTTTAATGGCTATCGTGAACTCAAAATAGTTTGGAAGAGTCTTCGTAACCTCACGCAATTAAAACGTTATTTGGTTGCTTTTTTTGTGTTTAGCATGTCCTTGCAAACGGTAATGATAGTGGCCGCATATTTTGGAGAACAGGAAATTTCTTGGTCTGGTCAAGAAAAAACAATGGGGCTTATCATCAGTATTTTACTCATTCAAATCATTGCTATTTTTGGCGCATTGCTTTCTTCTAAGCTAGCCAACAAATGGGGCAACATCAAAACTCTAATACTGCTAAATGGTATTTGGGTAATCTTGTGTATTAGTGCTTACTTTATCTATGAGCCTATTGAGTTTTATTTGGTTGCTGCCTTTGTAGGACTTTGTATGGGCGGCATACAATCAGTAGCCCGCTCAACCTATTCTCAAATGATACCAGAAACGCTTGACACCACATCTTATTTTAGTTTCTACGACGTCGCAGAAAAGGTGGGTATCGTTATCGGCATGTTGATGTATGGCACCATAGACCAAATCACAGGAAGTATGCGAAATGCTATCTTGTTTTTTGTGCTCTTTTTCTTTGTTGGGGCGATATTATTAATTCGCCTTTACCGCAAGCATAAAACTCTTACTGCCAACTAATACTTACTGACCTTTCCAGAGCCTACAACTTTCTTGTTTATCGTAGCTACATCTCTGTTTGCGTGAACGTCTCCAGAGCCTACAATTTTAACCGTTAGTAGGTTTTTTGCATACGCTGTAATATCGCCAGATCCTGTTACATGTGCTGTTACGTTATTGGCATTTAATGACTTGGCATCGATATCGCCCGACCCTGTTACTGAGGCATCAAGTTCATCTGCTTTTCCACTGAGGTCAATATCACCAGAGCCTGAAATAGTAGCCTTAATTGCTGTCGCATCGGCAGCCACTTTCATGTCGCCAGAGCCACTAATACTTAGTTTTAGTTTTGCTGCTTTTAAAGTTAGATTCCCAGTTACTTCACCTGAGCCGTTTATTGAGATTTTGGTTATTTCTTCAACGGGAATCTCAATATGAACGCCTTTTTTCCAAGAGGGTCTTAGGTTAACATGGTCTTTGGTTTTGATGCTTAGCTTACCATTGTTGTTGGTCACTTCAATATATTCTAAGATATTTTCTTCTGCTTTGAGCGTAATGCTCCCTTCGCTTCCTTCCACGAGGCTAACGTCCATGCTGCCATTAACGCTAATAATATCATATGGGTCAAAGGCACGAATTTCTGTTGTTGCTTTTCCGTTTCCTTTTATCGTTTTGTTCCATTGTGCATTGGTACAGCCAATAAAAAACAGGAGTAATGAACTTAATAGTAGGTGTGTTGTTTTCATGATTTTGTTTGGGTTTGGATTTAAATAACGACTTTTGAAGCTAAATGTTACAATGGCACAGAGTTTGAAAATATAACTGTATCATATAAAACCAGCTGTTTTCAGGGTTTTTGATTTAAAATCGGACAAAATGGCACTCACATATTTTTATGTCTCAAAATAAAATTTTGTCTTTAGACACCCTTTTGCCTCAAGATTTAGAAGATGAAGCGGATTTGATTCCACTGATGACTTCAGACGATGAGGAAGCCATGCTCAAAGAACCACTTCCAGAAGAGCTGCCCATACTTCCATTAAAAAACACGGTATTGTTTCCCGGTGTGGTGATTCCCATTACTGCCAGTAGAGACCGCTCTGTCAAGCTTATTAAAGAAGTAAATAAGGGAAGTAAATTGCTTGGCGTAATTGCCCAACAGAATGGCGATACGAAATCTCCTTCTCCTAGCGATTTATTTCAAAAGGGAACACTTGCAAAAGTTTTAAGGGTACTTAAAATGCCCGATGGCAACACTACCGTTATTTTGCAAGGAAAGAAACGATTTGAAACTGCTGCCTACACCCGTGAGCATCCTTTTCTAAAGGCTGAAATCAAAGGTTTGGAGGAGGTACGACCAGATCAAGGCGATCCCAATTTTGATGCAATCATCGATTCTATTCGCGATTTGGCATTAAAGATTATTGCACAAAATCCCGAAATACCATCAGAGGCATCTTTTGCAATTAAAAACATTCAGAGCAATTCGTTCTTGGTGAATTTTGTTTCCTCCAACATGAATATGTCCGTTGCCGAAAAGCAAGAAATATTGGAAATAGACCAACTGGAGCAACGCGCCTTGTTGTGTTTAAAGAAAATGAATGTTGAGTACCAAAAGCTTTCCCTCAAAAACGATATTCAAAGTAAAGTACGTACAGATTTAGATCAGCAACAGCGTGAATATTTCTTGCACCAACAGATGAAAACCATTCAGGAAGAGTTGGGAGGCGTGTCTTATGATGAGGAGGTACACGAGATGCGCAACCGTGCCAAGACGAAGGCTTGGAGCGATAAAGTATCCAAGCATTTTAACAAAGAACTGGCCAAGCTTGAACGCATGAACCCCCAGGTGGCTGAATATTCCGTACAGCGCAACTATTTAGACTTGTATTTGGATCTCCCTTGGAATACCTATTCTGAGGATTCCTTTGATTTGGATCGCGCACAGAAAATTTTAGACCGTGACCACTTTGGTTTGGACAAGGTCAAACAACGTATTATTGAGCATCTGGCGGTACTTAAGTTACGTAACGATATGAAGTCGCCCATTATTTGTTTGGTAGGCCCTCCTGGTGTGGGGAAGACCTCATTAGGTAAATCCGTCGCTGAAGCCTTGGGCAGAAAATATGTGCGTATGTCTTTAGGTGGTATGCGCGATGAAGCTGAAATACGCGGACACCGCAAGACCTATATTGGCGCTATGCCGGGTAGGGTAGTACAAAACATAAAAAAGGCCACTACTTCCAACCCTGTATTTGTACTTGATGAGCTAGACAAGCTTGCTGAAAGTGCACATGGCGATCCATCTTCGGCCATGCTAGAAGTATTGGACCCAGAGCAAAACACTACTTTTTACGATAACTACTTAGAAACAGGTTATGACCTCTCTAAGGTGATGTTTATTGCTACGGCAAACGGACTTTCGTCCATACAGCCCGCATTGCGTGACCGTATGGAAATTATAGAAGTATCGGGTTATACAGTTGAGGAAAAAGTACAGATTGGATTGCGCTATTTATTGCCAAAACAACTCAAGGAACACGGGCTTAGCAAATCGGCGGTAAAACTGCCCAAAGTAACCATGCAACTCATTGTGGCTGGATACACACGTGAGTCAGGAGTAAGAGGTCTTGAAAAACAAATTGCTAAGGTAGTGCGTCACTTTGCTATGTTAGAAGCCAAAGAGACACCAAGAGCTCCCAAACTACTTAGTGAAGAGCTAGAAGCCATATTAGGACCTGCAAAGATGTTGCGTGACACTTATGAAAATAACAACCTTGCTGGTGTTGTCACTGGTTTAGCTTGGACCAGAGTAGGTGGTGATATTCTATTTATTGAATCCTCTATAAGTAAGGGGAATGGCACCTTGTCCATCACTGGAAACTTGGGGAAGGTCATGAAAGAGTCCGCAACCATTGCCTTGCAATATATAAAGGCACATGCTGCTGAGCTGGAGATTGAAGAAGACTTCTTTTCTAAATATAATTTTCACATACACGTGCCCGAAGGTGCAACGCCCAAGGACGGTCCTAGTGCCGGTATAACCATGATTACCTCTCTAGTTTCGAGTATTTTAAAGCGCAAGGTCAAAAACCGTATTGCCATGACTGGTGAGATTACCCTTCGTGGTAAAGTATTGCCTGTTGGTGGTGTCAAGGAAAAGATACTTGCAGCCAAGCGCGCCAACATCAAGGAGATTGTTTTAAGTGAGAAAAACCAAGCGGATATCAACGAGATTCCATCAAGGTATCTTAAAGGTCTGCAATTTCACTTTGTGACTTCAATAGAAGATGTACTTGCTATCGCCATCACCAAACAACGTGCATCGAGTACGAAAAAGCGTTAATTTGCGTTTTTTGTAGGGATGAGGCATTTTGCTGTTTGTTGTATGTTGGGCTGTGCGGCTTTTTTGAGCGCACAAATTGGTGGTGATGCTACCTTTCGCTTTTTGGAACTTTCCAATTCCCCACGACAACTTGCATTGGGCGATCCCATTACGCTTCGCGACATAGATATTAGTTCCACACTTGCCAATCCTGCGATGATTCGGGGTGAGCACGGTGGTCAGGTAATGGTCAATTATGAACCTTATTTTGACGGTATCAATCGAGGAACTGCTGCCTATGCCTATACCATCAACAGACAAAAAGCCTTGGTCTTTGATGTTAACTACATCAACTACGGCACTTTTGAAGGTGCTGACCTACTCGGTAACCCAACAGGTAGTTTTACGGGAAGTGAAGTAGCCCTTGGTATTGCGAGTTCCCACTATTTCCTTCGACAAAATATACACTTAGGTGCACGCTTGCGCTATGCGCTGTCTAATTTAGAGTCATATACCTCTTCTGCCATCACAGGCGACATAGGACTCTATTACAGTCCTGTTTCCAAGCCTTTACGGATTGCATTGGTCTATCAGCATTTTGGTAGTCAATTAACGGCTTACGAAGATGTGTTTGAGCCCTTACCTTCTAATCTTAGCTTGGGCTTTTCCAGTGCGCTTAAGCACTTACCCTTGCGATGGCACCTGACGTTCCATCATTTAAACAAGTATCCCTTGTATTTTGACAATCCAGAGGATGCAAGTCAAACCTTGGGTGGTGGTACCAACCAGCGTTCTGCTGGTCTGGCCAAGAAACTATTGCGTCATGCTTCATTTGGTGTTGAAGTGTTTCCAGAATCATTGTTTTCCATTCGTTTGGGTTATCATGCGCAGCGTGCAGCAGAATTACGTATTTTAGAGCTGCGTAATTTTTCAGGTCTATCGTTTGGCGTGGGTATGCAACTGCGCCGTTTGCGTTTCCAAATCAGTCATGCACGCTATAACGTAGCTGGAAACCGTACGTTTTTGGGATTAACCCTAGAACCACGTCGATGAAAAAACCTTTTGTAATTGCCATTGATGGTGCATCTTCAACTGGTAAAAGTACCCTTGCCAAGGGACTTGCCAAGGCCTTGGGTTTTGCACATGTAGACTCAGGCGCCATGTATCGAGGCGTTACCCTTTATGCCCAACAAAACGACCTTCTCGAAAATAAAACACTAAATACCGAAGTCCTGTTGTCGCAATTGGATGACATTCATTTGCGGTTTGAAGGCGATACCTTTTGGCTAAACGGAGTTGATGTAAGCGCTGAAATACGCAGCATGCAGGTTTCTGAAGCGGTTAGCTTGGTGGCTGCCATTCCAGAAGTACGTGCCTTTTTGGTGGCGCAACAACGCATTATGGGCGCTAACCAATCTGTTGTTATGGACGGACGTGACATAGGTACGGTAGTGTTTCCCAAGGCAGATTTAAAACTTTTTCTAACAGCAGATGTCAATATTAGGGCGCAACGTCGCTTTGATGAACTCAGTGCTCAAAATGCTTCTACTTCAGTGGAGGAGGTGCGAAACAACCTCGCCGAGCGTGACCATCTTGACAGTACCCGCGCCGATTCACCCCTTGTGCAGGCGGCAGACGCCGTACCGCTAGATGCAACCCAGTTTACTGTCGAAAGTATGCGAGACCACGTATTGGACTTGGTTGCCGAACGCTTGAGCTAAGTTTTGAATTTTATATATTTATAATCCCAAACAAAAAAACATGTACAAGCACATTTTTTATAGCGTTGCTGCCACGGTTCTACTTCTTGTTTCGTGCACCGACAAATCCAAAGCCCGGCAAAATAAAGCTACCAATACTATTGCTGAACAGTTTAAAGTAAGCATACACGACAAAGCAGCACTGTCGCTCATAGCTCCAGATGCTTCTTTTGAAATACTGGCTACTGGATTCAAATGGAGTGAAGGCCCTTTGTGGGTTGACAGCTTGCAAGCGGTACTCTTTTCCGATGTGCCTACAAATAAGATTTACAAATGGAGTCCACAAGACAGTCTAAGTATTTACCTTGAATATGCCGGTCATACGGGAGAAGGGAATAAAGATTCCAACAGAGGCTCTAACGGCTTGTTATTGGACAGTAAAAACAACTTGCTGCTGTGTCAGCACGGCGATAGGCGCATTGCCCGCCTTAATGCAGCCCTAAGCCAGCCGAAACCACAGTTCATTACCCTCGCTGACGCCTATGACAACAAGCCATTTAACAGCCCCAATGATTTGGATATAGATCGTGATGGGAACATATATTTCACCGATCCGCCATATGGTCAGCCGGGCACTAAAACAGCGGAAATAGGCATTAACGGTGTGTTTAAAGTTGCGCCAAGTGGTGCGGTTACCATGTTGATTGACAGCCTCAACCGTCCAAATGGAATTGCCTTGTCGCTCAATCAAAAAACGCTGTATGTCAATCAGTCTGACAAAGAAAAACCCTTTTTATACCGTTATGAAATTTCAGCAGATGGGTCCCTTGTAAATGGGACGGTGTTGTTTGATTTTAGGCCATTTGCAAAGCAATTCAAAGGCCTGCCAGACGGATTAAAAATTCACAAGAGTGGTAACATATTTGCCACTGGTCCTGGAGGTGTGCATATCATAAGTCCAGCGGGGAAACACCTGGCCACCATTGAGACGGGGAAGCGTTCGGCCAATTGTGCTTTTGATTCCGATCAAAAGTATTTATATACCACCACAACAGATATGCTCTTACGGGTAGCGCTGAAGTAGTTTTTTACTTAACGATGATACGCTTGGTTGCGAATACGGAATTGTCTCCCAAGCGAATGATGTAAACCCCAGGCGAAGCATAGGACATGTTTAAATCATATCTATATGTTCCATTTTCGTTTCTAATCCTATCCCATAAGAGGCTTTGTCCCAATGCATCATAGATATAGAGGTCCAGATCTTCTGAAAGGGCAGTAGTGCTTAGGGTGATTTCAAATTGATTATTTCCATCATTTAAAATTTTAAAATCTCCTTCAAGATTATTTTCTTCTATGAACAAGGTTTTTTTGTTGCAAAGCTCAATAAACCAGCTGATGAGGTTTCCACCATCTTCATCTTGGTCATCCTCAATATATAACCTCCAATTGCCCTTAGATGATAAGCCAGCGTCGATAAATTTACGCAAACGTCCTTGTGGTTTAAAGGTTCCGGTAAAGGGAGCAGCTCCATTTTCTATGCCGGTATTTGCATCATCGTCAAATGCCGTGTTGATAAAATTATCTTCACCTCCGCTTTACCGCAAGCCAAAATCAAGTCTTTATGCTGTTGTTTTTGTTTTATGCTGCGTAAAAGACCGTGTTATTTTTTTTGTACATCTAATCGAAAGACATTACATTTGCCGTCCTCTTGGGAAGCGCTTTAGAGTAATACAAGAGT
>QXZR01000030.1:0-7168 GCA_009886265.1 Flavobacteriaceae bacterium | reverse complement strand
GAAAGACATTACATTTGCCGTCCTCTTGGGAAGCGCTTTAGAGTAATACAAGAGTAAAAACACAAATAATCCTTCTGTAAGGCAGCGCCTTTACTCCGCCAAACAGAATACAAATAATACCGCAGCATGGCTGACGAAAAACAAGCTGTAGAAGAAACAACAGGGACAACTGAGCCTGTCGAAGTTGTTCCGACCACAGAAACCGCCACAGAGGCAACAGAGACTGTAGAAGCTCAACCTGAGCAAGAAGAGACAGTAACTCCAGAAGAAGATTCCACACCAACCGTTTCACCTGAAGAATTCCTTTCCAGTTTTGATTGGCAAAAATTCGAAGAGGGTATTGAAGCCGTTGAGGATGATAAACTAAAAGAATTCGAACAACTCGTTTCTGAAAACTTTGTAGATACACAAGGTGCAGACGTTGTTGTTGGGAAAGTCATTCACATGACCGACCGCGAAGCCATTATTGATATCAACGCCAAATCAGAAGGTGTTATTTCGCTTAATGAATTTCGTTACAACCCAGACCTTAAAGTAGGAGACACGGTTGAGGTAATGATTGACACCCGCGAAGACAAAACGGGACAACTTGTATTGTCGCACCGTAAGGCACGTACCATCATGGCATGGGATCGTGTTAATGCAGCGCACGACAACCAAGAAGTTGTTACTGGATTTGTTAAGTGTCGTACCAAAGGAGGAATGATTGTAGATGTATTTGGCATTGAGGCATTCTTACCTGGTTCGCAAATTGATGTGAAACCGATTCGCGATTACGATCAGTACGTGAACAAAAACATGGAGTTTAAGATTGTTAAGATCAACCATGAGTTCAAAAACGTTGTGGTATCCCACAAAGCACTGATTGAAGCTGATATCGAAGAGCAGAAAAAAGAAATCATTGCACAACTTGAAAAAGGTCAAGTACTTGAAGGAACGGTTAAAAACATTACTTCTTACGGGGTATTTATCGACCTTGGAGGTGTAGATGGACTGGTACACATTACCGATCTATCTTGGAACCGCATCAGCCACCCAAGCGAAATCTTGGAGGTAGAGCAAAAGCTCAATGTGGTTATCCTTGACTTTGATGATGACAAGTCACGTATCCAACTTGGTGTGAAGCAATTATCGCAGCATCCATGGGAAGCTATTGACGAGAAAATGAACGAAGGCGAAACCGTTAAAGGTAAAGTTACCGTTATCGCTGATTACGGCGCATTTGTTGAAGTAGCCCCTGGTGTTGAAGGTCTTGTTCACGTTTCTGAAATGTCGTGGAGTACGCACTTACGTTCTGCACAAGACTTTGTTAAAGTTGGAGACGAGGTAGAGGCAGTTATCCTTAACCTTGATCGTGAAGAGCGTAAAATGTCTTTGGGCATCAAACAACTTTCACAAGATCCTTGGACCGATATTACCATTAAATACCCATTGGGCTCTAAGCACACAGGTATTGTTCGTAACTACACCAACTTCGGTGTGTTTGTTGAACTAGAAGAAGGTATTGACGGTTTAATCTATATCTCTGATTTGTCTTGGACCAAAAAAGTAAAACACCCATCTGAGGTGGTTACTGTTGGACAAGAGCTTGAGGTGATTGTTCTTGAGTTGGACGTTGAAGGTCGCAAGCTAAGTCTTGGACACAAACAAACAACGGACAACCCTTGGGAGAAATACGCCAAAACATATGGCGAAGGTTCTAGTCACGAACTAGCTATTACAGAAATCGTTGACAAGGGTGCTACCATAGTGCTTAATGATGACATCACGGCATTTGTGCCAGGACGTCACCTAGAAAAGCAAGACGGTACCAAACTTGTAAAAGGCGAAGCAGCTGAGTTTAAGGTTATTGAATTTAACAAAGACTTTAAGCGCGTTGTAATGTCACACGCAGCCGTTTACAAAGGCATGGAAGCGGATAATGTAAAAAAAGCCAAACGTAAAATGTCTGACAATGCAGAGAAATCTACCCTTGGTGATTTAGATGCACTCGCAGATCTTAAGCGTAAAATGGATGGTGAAGCATAATCATCCTAAACAGATGTAACTAAAAAGGGGCGATTAACGCCCCTTTTTTTATGCAATATTGTTGGCGATAAAATCGCCTACGTCTGAAGTGGTGTATTTGTTTTCAGGGAATACTTCCGGAGTACATACCCCTTTGGCAAGTGCCAAGTCCACAGCAGCACGAACGGCCGTAGCTTCTTTGTCCATGTCAAAATGGGTTAGCATCATGGCAGCGGATAAAATCATGGCAATGGGATTGGCAATGCCTTTTCCTGCGCCTTGTGGGAAAGAACCGTGAATGGGCTCAAACAAGGCATGCGTTTCGCCTATAGAAGCGGAAGGCAACAATCCAATAGAACCACCAATAACGCTTCCTTCATCAGAAATAATATCACCAAACAAGTTGCTCGTTAGCATCACGTCAAATTGGTTTGGTGCCAAAATCATTTGCATGGCGGCGTTGTCTACAAACAAATAGCGAAGTTCTACATCGCTGTAAGTCTCTTGATGCATGGCCGTTACCACGCGACGCCACAGGCGTGAACTCTCCAAAACGTTTGCTTTGTCCACGAGTGTTAGCACGTTGCGTCTTTTGCGTGCCGCAGCAAATGCTTTGTGTGCTATGCGTTCAATTTCAGCTTTGGTGTACTGACAGAGGTCAGAAGCGGTATTCTTGTCATCTGATAATTTCTTTTCCCCAAAATAGATACCACCTGTTAATTCGCGGTACATTTCGAAGTCGGTGCCTTTGACCCGTTCTTCTTTTAGGGGCGACTGATGCAATAAGGCATCAAATGTTTTTACCGGTCTGATGTTGCAGAACAATCCCAGTGCTTTTCTAATGGCAAGCAAACCTTGTTCTGGGCGTACTTTGGCATTTGGGTCGTTGTCGTATTTGGGATCGCCAATAGCACCGAAAAGTACTGCATCGCTTTCCAAACTTGCTTTTAGTGTGGCTTCGGGCAGTGGGTTGCCTGTTTTGTCAATGGCAATCGCGCCCATGTCTTCATAGGTGTAGTCAAACTCGTGATCGTAGGCTTTGGCTACGGCATCCAATACTTTGACAGCCTCCTGAATAATCTCAGGTCCAATACCATCTCCAGGAAGTATTGCTATATTTTTTTTCATGCTGCTTTGTTATACGTAATTACGCACGTTTTTGTTCAAATGCTTCGATGGCTTCTTTTTGACTTATCAAATAATCGATATCGTCATAGCCGTTTATCATGCACATTTTCTTGTAGTCGTTGATTTCAAAAGATACCGCAATGCCTGCCGCATCAATAAGCAATTTTTGATTTTCTAAATCTACGATGGCTTCAACGGAAGTGTCTTGTTCAATGGCCGCAAAGATGCGTTGTAAATCTTCGGGTGAAACTTGAATGGGAAGGATGCCGTTGTTCAGGGCATTTCCCTTAAAGATATCCGCAAAAAAGCTCGAAATAACCACCTTAAAACCATAATCGGCAAGTGCCCAAGCGGCGTGCTCTCGGCTTGATCCACAGCCAAAGTTGTTTCCAGCCACCAAGATTGCGCCTTTGTACTGGCCTTGGTTTAGGGGAAAGTCTTCTTTGGTTTGTCCGTCGGTGGTAAAGCGCCAATCGCGAAATAGGTTTTCACCAAATCCCTTTCGGTCTGTCGCTTTTAAGAAGCGTGCCGGAATGATTTGATCGGTATCTACATTTTCCACCGTTAGGGGAACCATGCTACTCTTTAGAAGTGTAAATTTTTCCATTATGCTTGACTTACATCTACAATTTTTCCAGCCACTGCTGCCGCTGCTGCGGTAACAGGACTTGCCAATAGGGTTCGTGCGCCCTGCCCTTGACGGCCTTCAAAGTTTCTATTTGACGTAGAAACGCAATAGGCACCAGCAGGTATTTTATCGTCATTCATGGCCAAACAAGCCGAACAACCCGGCTGACGTAGCTCAAATCCAGCCGATTCAAATATTTTGTCAAGACCTTCTGTGACTATTTGTTTTGCTACTTGCTGCGAGCCCGGTACTATCAGTGCAGCAACATCGGGAGATTTTTGTCTTCCCTTGATATGTGCGGCTGCAGCCCTAAAGTCTTCAATTCTCGAATTGGTACAGCTGCCAATAAAGACATGACTGATGGGCATATCGAGCAAATAGGTATCTGCTTCAAGTCCCATATATTCCAATGACTTTACAAAACTGGCATCGTCAGAAGATGGAATTTTGTCCGCTATTTTGATGCCCATACCTGGGTTTGTGCCATAGGTAATCATGGGGCGTATGTCAGCTGCATCAAAGTGGTGTTCTGCATCAAAGGCAGCACCATCGTCTGTTGGTAAGCTTTTCCAATGCGCTATTTTGGCTTCGAGTGCTTCGCCTTTGGGGGCAAATTCACGTCCGCTTACATAGTCAAATGTGGTTTGGTCGGGTGCAATCATGCCGCCACGTGCGCCCATTTCAATACTCATGTTACAGACCGTCATGCGGCCTTCCATGCTCATTTCCTCAAAAACATTGCCTGCAAACTCTACAAAGTAGCCCGTGCCTGCGTCGGTTCCCAATTTGGCGATGACATAGAGCACCACGTCTTTGGGTTCAACAGCTGGATGCAGTTTGCCCGAAACCACAACACACATGCTTTTGGGTTTGTCAACCAATACGCATTGACTGGCAAATACTTGCGCTACCTGACTGGTTCCTATGCCAAAGGCAATGGTGCCAAATGCGCCGTGAGTGGAGGTGTGACTGTCGCCACAAACCATGGTCATGCCCGGTTGGGTAACCCCAAGTTCTGGACCAATAACGTGTACGATTCCTTGATAGGGATGCCCCAATCCAAAGAGGTTAACGCCGTATTCTTCGCAGTTTTTGGTAAGCTGGCTTACTTGCTTGCGCGACAGGGCATCTTGGATGGGTAAATGTTGGTTTTCTGTGGGTACATTGTGATCGGCCGTGGCGACTACTTGGTTGGGTCTAAAGAGCGGAATGCCTTTTTCTTCCAACACATTAAAAGCCTGCGGGCTGGTTACCTCGTGTATGAGGTGTTTGTCAATGTAGAGTATGTCCGGACCATTCTTTACTGATGATACCACGTGGCTGTCCCAAACTTTGTCAAAAAGTGTTTTTTTCATGTAGCTATAAACTTATTCCAGCGGATTTTACAATTTCAGGAATGTCGTTATCGTTTATTTCTTTTTTCTGATCTGCAAAGGTCAAGAATGTTGAATATGCCAAGTCCAACTCATCTTTGGTGAGTTCAATGCCAATGTTTTTGGCACGGTAGGCGAGGGCAGCACGACCGCTTCTTGCTGTCAGTACAATAGAAGAAGTATCAACGCCCACATCGTGCGGGTTGATGATTTCATATGTTTCTCTGTTTTTGATGACACCGTCTTGGTGGATACCAGAACTGTGTGCAAATGCATTGGCGCCTACAATGGCTTTGTTGGGCTGCACTATCATGCCCATGGCGTCGGATACCATTTGACTGGTTTCTGAAAGCATTTGGGTGTGAATGTTGGTGTCTAGCCCTAAGTTGGGGTGTTGCCGCATGATCATCACCACCTCTTCCAAAGAGGTGTTGCCTGCGCGTTCACCAATCCCGTTGATGGTACACTCAATTTGGCGTGCACCGTTAATCACACCAGCGATGGAGTTTGCCGTGGCAAGCCCAAGGTCGTTGTGGCAGTGACACGAAAGCGTTGCTTTGTGGATGGAAGGCACATGCTCCATCAAATACTTTATTTTGGCACCGTATTCCTCTGGCAAGCAATAGCCCGTCGTATCCGGAATGTTTAGTACGGTAGCACCGGCCTTGATCATGGCCTCACAAACTTGTGCTAGGTATGCATTGTCTGTTCTGCCGGCATCTTCTGCATAGAACTCAACGTCTTCCACGTATTTCTTTGCATGCTTGACGGCTGCCACACCACGCTCGATAATCTTTTCACGTGTAGAACGAAATTTGTGTTGGATGTGGGAGTCAGAGGTACCAATGCCTGTGTGAATACGTGCGCGATGGGCAGGTTTTAAGGCTTCTGCTGCCACGTCAATGTCTTTTTGAACTGCTCTGGTGAGTCCGCAAACAATGGCGTTACGCACCGTTTTGGCCACGTCGCTAACGGCCTCGAAATCTCCGGGTGAGGAAATGGGAAAGCCCGCCTCTATAATATCAACACCAAGTTCATCAAGGCGTTTGGCTAGGATGAGCTTTTCAGCTTTGTTAAGCTTACAGCCCGGAACCTGCTCTCCGTCTCGTAATGTGGTGTCAAAAATTTGAACGTACTCTTGTTTCATACAAAAAGGCGTTAAAGACAAAAGTAACCAATTTTATATTTTTACATAGCAGAAAACGGGTTTTAATGTTTGGGGCCGATTTGTAGGTGCCAATTCCTGATTTGGGTTTAGTTTTTGTGCTTTAATTTCCGTTATGCTTGGAGCGTTGGCTATTTCTTTCTATTCATTAGTTTTAGTCCATTTTCATTTTGTGTAACAGGCTTTTCAGAGCTTAAGTTATTTTGAAATAATTTTGTTCCTGTAGCAATTAAAATTCTTTCTATTAATAATCTTGTATGGTCAGAAGTATCTGGAGGAAGTTGAATGATAGAATACTCTTTCCATTCATCAAAGGAATGGTGTTTTTGACCTTCTGGATATCTTTGAGATAAAGTTTTTTTAGTTTCACCTATATATAATTCCTGCTTTTCCCTGTTTAGTAGGATATAGATGTTGTTTTTATTCATTTCCTTTTTTAATTCTTTTCTTGGTTTCCAATCTCCTATCTGTATTCTTCTTAGAATTTCTTTTTCATCACTAAGTAAATAATCAGCAATTAGATATGAACTCAATTCTCTGAAAATATTCGGAAAACCTTGAGATTCTTCTCTAACTTTAAAATATTCCTTAATACGAACTTGTGGCTTTCCTTCTTTCCAATCAATTTTTACTTGAACTTGTTCTTTAAATCCTCCGATATCATATTCTGTATAAATCACATATGTGGTTTATTTCGCTTTTATTTTGTTATTGTGTGTTGTTTAGCTCCCCTTTTCGGATGGCTAAACAACACGGTATTGTTTTTTCAAACCCTTTTTTTGTAATAGGTACATAAATCTCTGTAGTCTTAGAACTCCCATGTCCCAATAATTCTTGTATATTCTCACTTCCGCTCCAATAGTCTAA
>QXZR01000003.1 GCA_009886265.1 Flavobacteriaceae bacterium | reverse complement strand
CTAATTTTTCGCGAAGGTTTTTTGCTCAACCCAAACGATTTTGATGCCACCCTGACCACTAGAAGGAAGCCTACCAATAGCAGCGCCATCAACATATGAAGGGATATTTTCATGGGCAGTAAGTTCGAGTCAACTACTGTTTTACCTAGCCAAGCTTGAAATAGAATCCCCAACAGTGAAAGCAAGGAAAAAATAAAAATAATGGGCTTTTTGCGAATCCATTTAATGCTAAACCCAAATAGGATGAGGATAGCCAAGCCTGATAAAGCGCCTAGCAATCTATTGATGAATTCAATCCACGTGTGTTTGGCATCAAACACGGCGTAATCGTGCTTGGTATACGGTTCCCACTTATCGCTATTAAACTGATCGTTGGTTGTAAAGGAGGCGGAAGCTACGAGTAGTCTTTCGTTGTTGATGATTACATTTCCTTCACTGTACTTGGTGTTTGGTTTCCACTCCAGTTGAGCTGCATCTGTGGGCGGAATAAAATACCCAAAACATTTGGGCCAGTCTGGGCATCCCATGCCGCTACCTGTCATACGAACCGTAGCCCCTGCAGCAATAACAAGGTAAACGACAATAAGCGATATCCGCGTCCAGCGCTGTAGTTGTTTATACATCATGAAGTAGGGGATAATCCCATGGTTTTGGCTTTTGTTAGCATAAAATCATGTGCAGCTTTGTGTTCATTTGGTATGACTCCCTCTAAAATGGCTTCTTTGATTGCCTCTTTGAGTTCGCCCACCTGTCTGCAAGGCTTCAATGCAAAAATACGCATGATTTCTTCACCTGTAACAGGTGGTTGAAAGTTTCGTACATGATCACGTGCTTCCACTTCTTCAATCTTAGCTTTGACGATGTCGAAATTGTTGTGATACTTGGCAAATCGTTTTGGGTTTTTTGTGGTGATGTCTGCCTTACAGAGCAAAAGTAAATCCTCCAAGAGGTCACCAGCATCAAAAATGAGCCTACGCACCGCTGAATCTGTTACATGATCTTCTGAAATGACAATAGGCCTTGAGCTCATATAAACCAGCTTTTGAACGTATTTCATCTTGTCGTTCAAGGGCATACGCATGCGTTTGAAAAGCTTGTATACCATTTTTGCACCTACAAACTCGTGTGCGTGAAAGGTCCAGCCAACTTTCTTGTCAAATTTTTTGGTGGGTGCTTTGCCAATATCGTGTAGCAATGCTGCCCAGCGCAACCATAGGTTTTCTGTATACGCACAGATGTTGTCCACTACTTCAAAAGTGTGGTAGAAGTTGTCTTTGTGGCTTTGCCCCTCAACCTCTTCAATTCCCTTGAGTGCTGTAACTTCAGGAAGTACGCGTTCTAGTAATCCCAATTGGTCCAATAACAAAAGACCGTTAGAAGGCACAGCACAGGCTAATATTTTATGCACTTCCTCAATGATGCGTTCTTTGGATAATATATCGATGCGTGCTTTGTTTTTTTCGATGGATAAAAGCGAAGTTTTATCAATTTCAAAGTCCAGTTGAGTAGCAAAGCGTACCGCACGCAGCATCCGTAAGGGATCATCGCTATAGGTAATATCTGGATCGAGTGGCGTTCGCAAGACCTTTGTGGTCAAATCTTCCATACCATTAAAAGGGTCTAGTAGCTTGCCAAAGCCCTGTTTGTTGAGTTTAAGGGCAAGTGCATTGACGGTAAAATCACGTCTGTTTTGGTCGTCTTCTAGGGTTCCATTCTCCACCACAGGATTACGGCTCTCGTGGTCATAACTTTCTTTTCTAGCCCCGACAAATTCCAATTGTATGTTTTGCCACTTGATCATGGCAGTGCCGTAGTTTTTAAAGACTTGGATGTTGTTTTTTCCGGGTAATATTTCAGCCACTTTTTTGGCTAGACTTATGCCGCTGCCAACAGCTACGATATCTATGTCATGCCCCCTTGGACGGTCGAGGAAGGTGTCCCTAACATACCCGCCTATGACATAGGTCTCAAGACCTAATGCATCTGCAGCTTTTTGGACGTACGCAAATACGGCTGGCGCTAGTGCTTCTTCGATACGTAATTCTTGGGTTTTCATCGCAATTGCTTCACGCTGCCGTCGGGCATAATTTGCAATACCTGTGACGGAATACGTGCTACTTTTTCTTTGTTCAAAGGTACTACTTCGTCTACTTGTTCCAAAATATGTGGGTCTATTTCGTCAAAGCTTTCAGGGATGGGTGCATCACTGATATTTGCGGAGGTACTGACGATGGGTTTTCCAAAAGATTTGACCAAATCCAAAGCAAAACCAGCTGTTGGAATACGAATACCAACACTGCCATTATGCGCCATTACACCTTTTGCCAGTCCTTTTCCTTTGGGATAAACTAGGGTTGTTGGAACGTCACTTTTTAATAATGTATGGATGTTCTCAGGTAACTCGGTAACATAGTCCGACAACATCTTTGCATCAGCCACCAAGGCGATAAGCGGTTTTGATAAATCCCTTTTTTTTAGTGCATATATTTTTTCTACAGCCGCTTGATTGGTCGCATCACACCCCAAGCCCCAGATGGTG
>QXZR01000029.1 GCA_009886265.1 Flavobacteriaceae bacterium | reverse complement strand
CGTATTGGATACGGAAGACCTTGTACTGAGAAAACCCAACATCAACCCCAACAGCAAACAGCCTATTGCATTTGCGATTAGTGTAGCAAACGGTAATTGTGGGGATATGGGTTTAATAATAAGTCCTATTGTATATCGGAAAAGGCTTCCAAGCCCCCCGCCAATAAAAACGAGTAAAAAAGAAATGACATTCATGCTACACGATACTTTTTAGTCCTACTAACAAGCTGACAAAAATTAAAAAGCCGATGAGTACCCAAAAACTTCCTTTAAAATACTGCTTGCTTTTTTGTTTGTCCTTTTTATAGCTATATATAATGGCGAAAGTGAAGCTTACAATAAAAAAAAGGGCAAAAATCAATTGACCGGTGCTGAACATAGTGTTATTTTTAGCGAAACTATAAAAAAATGCAAGACCAACTTGATGCAGTAGCAGCATTTCACAAAGCCTTTGGCGTGGGAGTCGCTCAAAAGCCAACAGCAATAACAGCTAAAGACATATTAAACTTACGCCACAGATTGATGGCTGAGGAGAACGAAGAATACCTTGAAGCAGCAAATAATAACGATTTGGTTGAAGTGGCCGATGCACTTGGTGATATGCTCTATATTTTGTGTGGAACTATACTCACTCATGGCATGCAACACATCATTGAAGATGTATTTGCAGAAATTCAGGATAGCAATATGAGTAAACTCGGCTTAGACGGAAAACCCATATACAGGGAAGACGGGAAGGTAATGAAAGGGCCTAATTACAGGCGTCCAGATTTAAAGCAGTTTTTAGACTAATCGCAGACCTTATAGCGCCAATTAAATGGATCTTCAGCATTATTATACTGTATATCCATCAACTTTTCTTTTAGCATAAGTGCAAAACTGTTTTCAGGAAGTGGGGTTTCAAACTTTTCTCCTTTATAGCCAAAACCTTCAATGGTTTGGACTACAACGGCAGTACCACTACCGAAAATTTCAAGTAAGGCACCAGATTTTGAAGCTTCAATAAGTTCAGCAACTCTAAGCATGCGCACTTCTGTTTTTAGCCCTAAGTGTTTTGCTAAATCCAATATGCTCTTTCTTGTAACACCATCTAAAATACTGTCGCTTGTTGGCGCCGTAATAAGCGTGTCGCCAATGCGAAAGAACAGATTCATGGTACCAGCTTCTTCGATATATTCGTGCGTGGCAGCATCCGTCCAAATGACTTGTTGGTAGCCTTCGCTTTTCGCTAATTGTGTTGGGTAGAACTGACCTCCATAGTTTCCAGCTGCCTTGGCATAGCCCGTACCACCTTGAGGTGCTCGACTGTAATGATCTGCGATTTTTACACGAACCTCACCGCCATAATAACTGGCAACAGGTGCGCAAATAATCATAAATCGATATTCAGTTGCAGCAGATGCTTGAACTCCTGCTTCAGAAGCAAAAACAAATGGCCTAACATATAATGAATTTCCCTTTCCAGCTTTAACCCATGCTTTATCAAGTGTTATAAGCTGTTTCATCCCATCTAGGAAAAGTGCTTCAGGAAATTGCGGTATCGCAAGACGTTCAGCGGACTTATTAATGCGTTTTGCATTCTGTTCAGGTCTAAACAACCAAACACTTCCGTTATCATCTTTGAATGCTTTCATGCCCTCAAAAACAGCTTGACCGTAATGCAATACACTTGCAGCAGGAGAAAGCTCCATGGGTGCATAGGGTACAATCTCAGGAGTCTGCCATTGTCCATCTCGATAGTCACAAACAAACATATGATCTGAAAAAGTGGATCCAAATGCTAGGTTGTCAAAATCAACTGCGTCTATTCTAGATGCAGTGGTGGGCGCTATATGTATTGATAAGTTCACTTAACAAAAGTATAAAAATCTTGGGTGCATAATTCTAGGTATCTTAAATTTACAAAAAAAAAGATGCATATCCTCATAACAGGCGCAAGTGGACTGATTGGAAAATCACTTATACATGCCTTAGAACAAAGGGATTATCGCATTTCAACACTCTCTACAAGCAAGCGTTCAGCACCTATTTCAACCAACGTTAAAACGTACCAATGGAACCCAAACCAAGGTATTATTGATGAAAAAGCCTTAGATGGCGTTGATGTAATCATTAGTCTGGCAGGCGCTAAAATCAACCAGCGGTGGACAAAAAAGAATAGAAAAGCTATTTTTGATAGTCGCGTGAAAGGAACTCAGCTCATTCAAAATGCATTGAAAAACAACCCCAATCACAATGTTTCACATTTTTTAAGTGCATCAGCTGTGGGTCTTTATCCCTCAGATTTTAACAAAATATATAGCGAGAGCGAAACCAAAGTTGCCGAATCCTTCACTGGTAAAGTTGTGGCTGCTTGGGAACAGCAAGTAGACGAAATGTCTTCTTTAGTTGCGCATGTCAGTAAAATCAGAATTGGGTTGGTCTTGGCAAAGTCAGGAGGTGCGTTAGTTCCGTTGGCGACACCTGCTTCATTTGGCTTAGGCGCATGGTTTGGTTCTGGTAAACAATGGCAGTCTTGGATTCACATTCAAGATTTGGTGCAATTATTCGTGTTTGCAATAGATCACCCTGGTACCTATAACGGTGTGTCTCCCAATCCCGTGACTCAAAAACAGTTGGTTAAGGCTATCTCAAGGCAATACAAGATGCCCCAATGGATGCCCGGTATTCCTGCTTTTGTGATAAAAGCGGTTATGGGAAAAATGGCCAATATACTTTTTGACAGTATTCGCGTTTCTAGTACACATGTCCAAGAACAAGGATTTTCTTTTATATTTCCCTATTTGCAAGATGCACTTAAAGATTTATTGCCTTTAAATTTAAAAAAGTAGTGTCATTTTGACATAGATGTTTTTTTGGCAGTACTTTTGCCTCATATTTTTAAAAATAATTATGGTTGCTAAAAAAAATAAACAAACAGCACAAGAGGAAGTAAAGCAAGAAGCCCAAGAACCAGTTGTTGAAAACAACGATCTTCTGCTTGAAACCCAAGAAGCCTTAGAAGCGGAAAAAAACAAGTTTTTGCGCTTGTTTGCTGAGTTTGAAAACTATAAAAAACGCACAGCCAAAGAACGTATTGAACTTTTTAAAACAGCTTCTCAGGAAGTTATGGTAGCCTTACTGCCAATTCTAGATGATTTTGAACGCGCCCTGTCTGAACTAAATAATGACGATGATAAACTCACGGGTATTCATCTTATTTATAATAAAATTTTTGACACCCTAAAACAGCAGGGGTTAACTAAGATGGAAATTGAGCCCAACGCGGTTTTTGATGCTGAAATTCACGAAGCTATAACGCAGTTACCTGCTTCAGACAAACACCCAAAGGGCAGCATCATTGATGTTGTTACTCCTGGATACAAATTGGGTGATTTAATTATCCGTTACCCTAAAGTAGTGGTGGCAAAATAACTATGAAAGAAGATTATTACGATGTATTAGGGGTTAGCAAGTCAGCATCAGCCTCTGAAATAAAAAAGGCGTATCGCAAAAAAGCGATTGCCCATCACCCTGATAAAAATCCAGGAGATGCGGAAGCAGAAATAAAATTTAAAGCGGCAGCAGAGGCTTATGAAGTTCTGGGTAATGATCAAAACCGTGCGAAGTATGACAATTATGGTCACGCCGCATTTGATGGTAGTCAAGGATTTGGCGGAGGTATGAACATGGACGATATTTTCAGTCAGTTTGGGGATATTTTTGGCAGTGCTTTTGGTGGTGGTTTTGGTGGTTTTGGCGGCGGTGGACAACGTCGTACCAAGGGAACCAACCTTCGTGTTAAGGTTACCTTAACTATTGAAGACATGGTGCTCGGTGTTGAGAAAAAAATTAAAGTAAAACGTAAAAAACAGGCACCTGGTGTTAGTTATGCAACCTGTAAAACCTGTCAAGGTTCAGGGCAAACCATGCGTATTACCAATACTATTTTGGGGCGTATGCAATCTGCAACAACATGTACTGCTTGTAATGGTGCAGGACAAACCCTTCGCCATCGACCCTCTGGGGCTGATAGCTATGGCATGATATCAGAAGAAGAAACCGTATCTATTAAAATTCCTGCAGGAGTTGAAGATGGCATGCAATTAAAGGTTTCTGGTAAAGGAAATGAAGCACCAGGTCAGGGTATATCTGGGGATATGATAGTTCAAATAACAGTAAAAGACCACCCGACGCTTAAGCGTGAGGGCAACAACCTTCATTTTGATTTATACATTTCTCTGTCCGAAGCTGTATTGGGCACCTACAAGGAAATTGATATTGTAGGAGGTTCTGTGCGTATAAAATTAGATACTGGTATACAGTCAGGGAAGATTTTGCGTTTGAAGGGTAAGGGGATTCCTAGTCTTAACCACTACGGTACTGGCGATATGTTGGTTCATGTCAATGTTTGGACTCCTGAACAGTTAACAAAAGAACAGAAACAATTTTTTGAACATCAAGCTACACACGATAATTTCAAACCCAGCCCAAAATCAAGTCATAAATCGTTTTTTGATAAAGTAAAAGACATGTTTTCATGATTTTATAGGTTTTGTGTCCATAAAGTTTTATATATTTGAAACAACGATAGATTTATCTATAGTTATTTTTCTTTTTCATAGCAATTTTTTCCCATCCTCTTTTTGAGGGTGGGTTTTCTTTTTTTAGCAAGTATTTTGTC
>QXZR01000028.1 GCA_009886265.1 Flavobacteriaceae bacterium | reverse complement strand
GTACACTGTAGATTTTTGTACTTTGCAGTATGCTAATTAAAACCATCTTAAATCATACGCCTTCTTATGGCGAAAATTGTTTTTTTGCTGATAATGCTACCCTTATTGGAGATGTGGTGATGGGTGATTCTTGCTCGGTGTGGTTTCAGGCCGTAGTACGTGGTGATGTACATCGTATTCGCATAGGGAACAATGTCAATATCCAAGACGGGGCTGTTATTCACGCAACCTATAAGACTGCTCCGACTACAATCGGTAACAATGTGTCTATTGGACACAATGCCATTGTTCATGGATGCACCATTCACGACAACGTATTGGTTGGTATGGGTGCTATTATTATGGATGATGCCGTTGTTGAATCCAACAGCATCATTGCCGCCGGCGCCGTAGTTACTAAAAACACCATAGTACCCGCTGGATCGGTATTTGGCGGCATGCCTGCTAAAAAGATTAAGGACACCTCACCAGAACTCATCTCAGGAGAAATAGCACGCATCGCAAAAAATTACAGCTTATATGCAAGCTGGTTTAAGGACTAAATTTCCACTTGATTAATTTGCTCAACACCAAAAGATTTCCAAACGTCAATTTCTGGAGTAGCTGTGCTGTAATATCTTGTCATACCACCTTTCGTATTATGGAGGTTGTGTAAGTCTAGTAGTCTGTGGGTTTGCTTGGCAACTGCGGCACTACAATCCACAATGGTTACATTTTCGGGCAGTATTTTTTTTAGGGTCTGCGTTAAAAAGGGGTAGTGGGTACACCCGAGGACCAAGTGGTCAATGGGCTTTTCTAGCATGGGGGATAGGATGTCACGCAGTTGTTTTTCGGTTGCTTCGCTGTTTGCTTTGCCTTCTTCCACCAATCCCACCAATCCGTGCCCCACCTGACTAATTACTTCTAGTCCTTGTGTATAATCTTGAGACGTTGCTTGGAATAGGGTGCTGGTAAGTGTTCCGGCAGTTGCTAGCACGCCTATCACACCAGTCTGACTACCAAGTGCTGCTGGTTTTATGGCAGGCTCAATACCCACAAAGGGAACCGAAAAATGTGCCCTTAGGTGTGCAATGGCATTCGTTGTTGCGGTATTGCAGGCTACCACAACTAGTTTGCAATCTTGTGCGACCAACCAATTGGTAATAGCTACTGCACGAGCCGTAATGGTTTCTTTTGTTCTTTTTCCATAGGGAGTGTAAGCTTGGTCGGCCACGTAAAGAATGTCTTCATGGGGAAGCATTTCTTTAAGTGCATTGAGCACAGATAATCCGCCTATTCCAGAATCAAAAACACCAATGGGTTTAGTATGCATGCTTAAAAATAAAAAAACTGCCTCGAAAGGAGGCAGTTTTTTAAAAATAATATGTTTTGATGGGTTTAAATGCCCAATGCTTTTTTAACGTCTGGCGCAAGGTCTTTGCCTTCAGCCATTAATAAAGCACCACCAAGACTTGCATCTACTACATAGTCAAATCCTTGTGCTTTGGCAACTTCTTGCACCTTAGCACGCGCATTTTCAATGATAGGACGCAATAGGTCTGCTTGCTTCTTCTGAATGTCTTGAGAAGCTGTTTGACGGAACTGTTGAATGTTTTGCTCCATACCGGCTAGCTCTTGTTGACGCGCTTGATTGGTCACGTCTGTTTGGTTTTCTGCCTCAGCAGAATACGTTTGCAATTTGGTTTGGTATTCCTTTATAGAAGCTTCGATTTCCGTTTGGTAATCTTTTTCTAGCTTTTGCACTTCTTCTTGAGCGGCAATTACACTAGGCATTTCGCTGATGAGCTTTTGGAAGTCTAGGTGTGCCACTTTACTTTGTCCATAAGTTGCACTGCTAAGCATTAAAATTACAGTTAGTAATAGAGTAGATAAATATTTCATTGTATTGAGTTAATTAAGGTTACTTTTTTTGTTGCGCTTGTTTGCGTTTTTCTTCAAATTCTTTTTTTCTTCTTTCAAGCTCTTCTAGCCGTTCTTTTTTACGTTTTGCTAGTGCTTCTTCTTTTTCTTTTTTCTTTCGTGCGGCTTCCGCTTCACGTTCTTGTTTTTTACGTTCTTGTTCCGCTTTTTTAGCCGCTCGCTTTTCTTCTTGGGTTTGACCAGAAGCAGCCTCGCTTGTGGTTTTATTCCCCGATCTCTTAGCCTCTTTTTTACGCTTACGCTCGGCTTTGCGTTCCTCATTTAGCTTTCGACGCTCGGCGTTTTGTTGCTCTATTTTTTTCCTTCTCTCATCCAATGATGGATTTGAGCGTTCTTTGCGTTCTTCCTTTTTGGTTTCTGCCAAAAAAGCTTGTGCCTTTTTCTTGTCATCAATTTCTAGGTATCGAATAACAAGGTCGCTAATATCGTATTTTTTTTCAGAATGTAGCACTAGAATTTCAGCAGTACTATCAAAAACATAATTTAGTTTTCTATCAGCGGCAATTTCTCTTATAGCTGTAAGTATTTCATCTTGGGCTGGCTGTGCTAATTGTAACTTTTGCTTAATCCAGTCACCCTCAACACCAAAGCGTTGCTCAATGTATTGATTTAGTTTGTCTTGCTCGAAGGTAATATCATCTTCGCGTTCTTCAGCAATTTCTTCTGTAAGCAATGGTCTTTCGATTTCAAGCGCTTTTCTTTGCTCATCTAATTCCTTTTGCTTTATATCAATTTCGTTACGCCATGATACAATCTTAGTTTCCAAGTCTTGACTAGATTCAGAGAAGCCGCTGTGCGCTGCTAATACCTTGTCAATATCTAAAAACCCTATCCTTACATTGCGTTGTGCGTATGTAACACCCGTTACAAAACAGCATAACAATAAGGCCCAAAAAAAACGCATTTGCTTCTTTATTAGAATTGTTGACCGATGATAAAGTGTGTTTCCCATCCGTTGGGGTTTAAGTCATTTGGCACTTCGCTATCAAATCCATATCCAAAATCTATACCTAACAATCCAAAAGCTGGCATAAAAATTCGGACACCAAAGCCTGCCGAGCGCTTACTATTAAACGGATTAAACTCACGAAAATTGTCATAACCATTACCCGCCTCTAAAAAACTTAAGGCATAAATGGAAGCACTTGGCTTTAATGTTATTGGATAACGCAGTTCAAGCGAGAATTTATTGTAAACCGTTGAGCCATCTCTGCTGGATAGCGATTGGTTTTCATAACCCCTAAGTGCTATGGTTTCCCTACCATCCATGGCATATTGTTGAAGTCCATCACCGCCTAAGAAATAACGCTCAAATGGAATGTTCCCTCTGTCAGGGTTATAGGCACCTAAAAAGCCAAACTCAGCATGGGTACGCAATACTAATTTGTCAATTATGCGCGTATACCAAGTGCCTTCAAAATTTAGTTTGTAGTATTCCAACCATTTAAATCTTTCTTGATCAATTTTAGCTTGGTCAGGATTCCCACTTGCATCTTGATATGCAGCTAGATTTTTCAAGTTGCCGTAATCAATGTTATTTACCAATGAGTATGGGAAAGTGAGCTTTGCACCAATAGTAAAGGTAGATCCTCCCGTTGGGAATATAGGGTTCGTATAGGTGTTGTTCCTAGACAATGCTATGGCGTAAAACAGGTTGTTGGAAACCCCATCTCCAAACGTAAACAACCCTGTATAATAGTTGTTTAAGTCAAAGTATTGGTAGCCAATGGTCTGTGAAAGCGTAAAGTAATCATCAGGAACCTGAAGGCGTTTGGCCAAGCCAAAGTTGATGCCACGAATTTTAAAATATTGCGATTTATCCGCCAACCCTGTCATATAATTATAACGGTACTGGGTTGTTTGGGAAATAGAAGTCGAAAAACGCACGGGTTGTTCTCCACCCAACCAAGGTTCTGAGAATGAGAAACTATAGGTTTCAAAGAAGCGACTCGCTTGAAGGCGAAGTGCTAACTGTTGTCCGTCACCCATAGGTACCGGCTTGTATTCTTTCTTGTTAAATATATTACGCATGGAAAAGTTGTTGAATGAAAGCCCTAGCGTTCCAATAAATCCACCGCCTCCATAACCACCTTGTAGTTCAATTTGGCTAGCGCCTTTTTCAACCAACCCGTATTCAATATCTACCGTCCCTGCATTAGGATCAACATCCTTAAAGTCGGGAGATATTTGCTCTGGATCAAAAAAGCCCAATTGTCCCAACTCACGCACCGAACGCACCACTTTATCTTTGCTATAGAGTTCACCCGGGCGTGTACGAATTTCTCTATAAATAACATGGTCATTTGTTCTGTCGTTTCCTTTAACGCTAATTCGGTTAAAATAGGCAGGTTTGCCTTCCGTTATGCGTACTTCGAAGTTAATAGTGTCATTTGCAGCACTTACTTCAACCGGGTTTATGCTTGAGAATAAATACCCGTTGTTTTGGTATAGATTTGTAAGATCATCACCATCTGGTTTTGTTTGATCGGCAATACGCTTACGCAACAGTACACCATTGTAAGTGTCTCCAGGCTTAATACCCAGCACCCTACTAAGTTGTGCATCGCTGTAAACAGAATTACCAATAAAATCAACATCGCCAAAATAGTATTTGTTACCCTCTTGTACCTTTATAACAACATCAATTTTGTTGTCGTCTACGATAATGCTGTCAGAAACGATACGCGCATCGCGGTAGCCTTTTTCCTTATAGAAATCTAGCAGCTTCTTAAGGTCTTCTTCGTAATCTGCTTCAATGTACTTTGAACGCTTCCAAAAACGACCAGGGAATTCTAGTCTTGTATTTTTGATTTGTTTACGAAGTCTTTTTGGTTTGTAAACTTCATTGCCTTCAAAAGAAATGGAACGCACCTTTACGCGATCACCACGATCTACAGAAACCAACATTTTTTGGTTGTTGACATCTGTTGTATCTGCCTTGGTGTCTATGGTTACTTTAGCATTTAGAAAGCCTTCTTTTTTGTACTTGTTTTCAATGTAGTTTTTGGTAGTAGCAAGGAAGTTTTTGCTGAGCTTTTTTCCTTTTTTAATGTCAGTGTCTTTGACAATGGTTTCTATTTTGCCCTTTTTGATACCTTTAATGGTGTAGTCAGAAAGCGTTGGCAATTCTTGAATGTAAAGCTCCAAGTCTGCTACTTCGCCATCAATATTGGTGATAAAAAACTCAATATCACTAAAGAGTTCCAGCTTCCATAACTTATTGATGGTTGCGCTAATTTCTTCTCCAGGGATTTGAATACGCTGCCCTTTTTTAAGTCCAGTATAGGCCACGACAGTTTGTGGGCTAAAACTTTTTACGCCAGTAACGGTAATTTCTCCAAGTTCATAAAACTTACCTTTATCATAGGAATTATCTTGCGCATTGGCCTGTTTAAGACCCAACAGCACAACACACAAAATAAGGGGAAGGAGTAAACAGTTACGTAAGTTGCTCGCTTGTTTTTCCAAATCTACGTTCTCTTTTTAGATAACTTTTAATCGCCTGTTGAAGTTCATGCTCATCGAACTCTGGCCACATTACATCAGTAAAGTACAGTTCTGCGTAAGCAATTTGCCACAAAAGGAAATTACTTATGCGAACTTCGCCACTGGTGCGGATGAGTAAATCTACATCAGGCAAATGTTGCGTGTAAAGATGCTCATTTATTATGGTTTCATCAATACTTTCAACGTTAATTATACTATTTTTAACTTTTTTGCTGATATCAATAACAGCTTGCTTGATTTCTTCCCGCGCTCCATAGCTAAGCGCCAAGGTTAAATTTGTTCCGGTGTGGTTTTGTGTCTTTTCAATGACTTCAAGCAATTCTTGGTGTACCTTTTTGGGTAGCTTATCTAAAGAACCAATAGCTGATAGGCGTATGTTATTCTTTGTCATACGCGCTAACTCACGTCGTAGGTTTCTTACCAATAGTGTCATTAAAGTGGCAATTTCTACTTTTGGACGGTTCCAGTTTTCAGTTGAAAAAGCATAAAGTGTAAGATGCTTAATACCAAGTTTGGCAGCAGCCTCAACCGTTTTTCGCACTGCTTTTGCACCTGCTTCGTGCCCCCGTAAGCGATTTTTACCTTGCTGTTGTGCCCAACGTCCATTGCCATCCATAATAATGGCAACATGTTTCGGCATTTCATCTGTACTAAATTCGTCGAAGCTCATTATAAATTATTCACGGCAACAGGGCAACCTACCAAAGCCGTAAGTTATAGAAATCCCTGTAAATACAAGCCAATCGTTGCTTAAACTTGTTGAAAATTGTCTTGCTGTGGGTTTTTTTTCACGGTCAGGATAGCTTCCGTCTAAATTATCACTAAACGTAAACTGTGGCTGCACTTCTGCCGCCAAAATCCAAGACTGCCCAAAGTTAAACTTCACACCTATACCAAAAGGGACACCAACAGTCACTACTTTTCCATCAGATCGAGATATTCTTTCAAAAGGCTCAAAATAAATATCCTCTATCACCATACGGTTGATACCTGCATGTATGTAAGGCGTCCATGCAAACCCAAATTCGCCAACGGGAAATTTTACATAGTTGATTTCAACTCTTGCACCGAGGACGGAATAGTCGTTGGCAAAAGACAGCGGGCCGGGCCACCGCTCCAAGCGATCTAATTCAGAAGCATTGGCATCATTACCGCTTAACTTTCCCATACTATATATAGCACGAAGACCAATCCGCTCATTAAAATTGCGTTTGTAAATAAGGCCTATTTCAAGATGTCTTGGCTGTATGTATTGGGTGCTTCCTATCTCACTAACGTAATTAACACCACCAACACTGACACCAATTTCGTGTCGCTGTGCAGTGCTGAAACCACTCACCAGACTGGCGAAAGCAATCCAAAACCAAATACGATTAATATTCATCTTATTTACTGAAAACTGAAAAAGCACCAAATTTATTGTTAGTTACGTTTGTCTTGTCCCCAAAGCAGCTTGTTGCGTAAGGTATCAAAAAAGCCATGCGTATTAGACCTTATAAAGACAATTGGGTTGTTCGCCTTTTGGATGCTAATGGTGGTGTTCATCGGAACAGAAAAGAGTCGGGTATCTAGAGAAATGAGGTGAGAGTCTCCCCTGCCCTCAACGTGAATTTTAATTTCAACATCATCGGCAACAACGAGTGGCCTTACGTTGAGGTTGTGTGGGGCAATAGGCGTTAAGACCAAGCTTTTTGTTTCGGGTGCGATGATGGGTCCACCGCTACTTAAGGAATATCCAGTTGAACCTGTGGGTGTTGCTACAACTAAACCATCTGCCCAGTACACATTGACATAGGCATCATTGACCTGGGTATTGATGGTAACCATAGACGTCGTGTTTTCTCTACTAAGAGAAATCTCATTTAGTGCCAAGGGAAATGCATTCAGTTCGGCAACAGCAGGTGTTGTTTTGATTTCAAGTATGCTTCGCTCTTCTGTAACGTAGTTTTTGGCAATGATATCATGAAGCATGGCTTCCATTTCTTCTGGTTGAATGGTTGCTAAAAAGCCCAGGCGACCTGTGTTAACCCCAATCAATGGTATTTTTGACTCACGGATATAGTGCAAGGCACGGAGTACTGTGCCATCGCCACCAACAGCAAAAAAAACAGCTGTTTTTGGGTCTAAATCTGTATGTGAATCAAATGGTGTAGCAGCAGCATTGGGAATATGTTGTAACAATTCTTTTTCCACTTGTATGCCAGCACCTTTACTCGCAAAAAAAGTAACGATTTCCGTTACGATTTTTAAAGATGCCTCATCATGAACCAAGCTGTACAATGCTACTTTCATACTGCAAAGTTAGACCAAAATGCTTAAAGGCACATTATTGTGCTATTTTTGCATAAAAAGTGCCATGACAAAGCTTAGTGTTAACATCAATAAAATAGCAACCCTGCGTAACGCAAGAGGAGGCGATCAACCTAATATTTTACAAGTTGCCAAAGATGCACAAGCGTTTGGCGCGCACGGCATCACTGTTCATCCCAGACCCGACGAGCGACACATTACCTACCAAGACGCTCGCGAATTGCCAGCCGTGATTACCACCGAATTCAATATTGAAGGAAATCCAATCCCAAAATTTATAGATATGGTGTGCGCCATTAAGCCTCATCAAGTGACTTTGGTGCCAGACGCTCCGGATGCCATTACTTCCAATGCGGGTTGGGATACTTTGGCAAATCGTGATTTCTTAAAAGAAGTCATTCAAGAATTTAAACGACAAGGTATTCGTACTTCCATATTTTTGGATCCCGATGTGGCACAAGTAGAAGCTGCCGTCAAAACAGGAACAGACCGTATTGAGCTTTACACCGAAGCCTATGCCAAAGAATACCCACAAGATGCTGCAAAAGCCATAGCCCCATTTGTGGAAGCGGCTATAAAAGCACAAGAAGTAGGACTTGGTGTCAATGCCGGCCATGACTTGAGCTTGGACAATATTGCCTTTTTCGCTCAACAATTGCCCGGACTACTTGAAGTATCCATCGGACACGCCCTAATTTGCGAGTCCTTATACTTAGGTCTTGAGAATGTCATTAACCAATACATTGCCAAGCTATCGAAGCACTAGTTCACAGCACCATTGTTGGGCAGGGCGAACCCCTTATCATTTTACATGGATTCTTGGGCATGTCAGACAATTGGCGCACACATGCCAAATATTGGTCTACTCATTATGAAGTACACGCCATTGACCAGCGTAACCACGGTAAAAGCTTCCACAGTCAAGATTTTGATTATGATTTAATGGCAGTGGATATTGTAGCCTATATGGATTATCACAACATCCAACAAGCCATTGTACTGGGTCATTCTATGGGTGGCAAAACGGCCATGAGCTTGGCGCTTCAATACCCAACACGGGTATCCAAACTCATCGTTGCAGACATAGCCCCGAAAAACTATAATGTAGAAACTAAATTCTCAAATATCATAAAGGGGCTTTTACAGCTTAATGATTTGACACTTACTTCAAGAGCCGATGCTGACAAGGCACTTATGCCATTCGTGCCAGAAATGGGCGTTCGTCAGTTTTTACTTAAAAATTTAACTTGGACAGAAGAAAGGACCCTGAAACTTCGCTGTAACATTTCGGTGCTGCAACACAAGCTCAAACAAATTGGAGCAACCCCAACTGGAACACCCTATACAGGGGATGTACTATTTTTAGCAGGGCAACAGTCTGATTATGTATTGCAAACAGATATGGCTGCCATACATGCCCTGTTCCCAAATGCTTCTTTATATTGGGTTGCTGATGCAGGCCATTGGCTTCATGCCGAAAACCCCAAAGGATTTACCGATGCCCTGCAAGATTTCCTATGTTAATTTGCCCATTAGCATTACTTTGACCTTGCTTAAAAATAGCCTACTTTTGCCAGCTATTAAATCAAAAAGATGAACGTAACGCGAAAAGACGTAGACGCACTCAATGCAGTGATTACCGTTGACATTAACCAAGAAGACGTTGCTCCTAAAGTGGAGCAAGTTTTAAATGACTACCGCAAGCGCGCCGATATTCCCGGATTTAGAAAAGGGAATGTGCCCATGGGCGTAATTAAAAAACAATACGGTCAGGCTGTTATGGTTGATGAGGTGAACAAGATGCTACAATCTTCACTGAATGACTTCCTCAACGAAGAAAAGATTTCTATTTTGGGTAATCCACTTCCCGTACCTGTAGATAATATTGACTGGAATGCAACTGCCTTTTCTTTTGATTTTGAATTGGGCTTAACGCCAGGCGTGGAGGTAAAACTTCCCAACCGAAAAGCAGTTACTAGATATGAAATTCAAGCAGACGAAAAGTTTGTAAACGAACAATTGGAACGCCTGCAAAAACAGTATGGTGCCATTGTTCCAACCGACGAAGTAACTGCAGACACAGAATTGACCGTAGGCGTTTCTTTTGAAGGAGGTGCCGATCAAAAAAGTGCCACTTTTACGACTAGTGAGCTAAAAAGTAAAAAAGCACTTACCGCCTTTAAAAATGCTACTATTGGTGAGGTGATTGCATTCTCTACCAAAGGCTTGTTTAAAGAAGAACATGTATTGCGACGTGTGATGGAAACCCTTCCAGAAAAAGCGGTAACGCTTTCACTTACACTACAAGAGCGCAACAACCGTACATTGGCCGATTTAGACCAAGATTTTTTTGACAAGGTGTTTGGCAAAGACGCTGTGAAGTCTGCGACTGATGGTAAAGAAAAACTCAAAGCAGATGCGATGGGTCATTTTGAAACACAAGCCAATCAAAAGTTTATCAATGACATGACAGAACACTTGATTGACAATACCAAGTTTTCGCTTCCAGAGGCTTTCTTAAAGAAATGGATGCAAACAGCAGGTGAAAATCCCATTACAGCAGAAGAAGCTGAAGCAGAATACACCAAATCGGAGCGTGGATTACGCTACCAATTGATTGAATCAAAACTCATGCAAGAGCACGATCTTCAAATCACAAGAGAAGAAGTGGAAGCGTTTGCCAAAGATTTGATTAAAAAGCAAATGGTGCAATATGGCCGTACAGATATTCAGGAAGAAGAACTTACTGAGATTGCAGGACGTATTTTGGGCAACCAAGAAGAGGTAAAGCGCATCTCTGACCAGGTGATGAGTGAGAAAATGCGACAGTTGTTTTTAGAAAAAGGAAACATCAAAGTCAAAAAATTATCTTACGATGACTTTATTAAAGAGGCCTACAAAAAATAATCGTTATATTTAACATACAACTTTAGGATATGGATTACGGAAAAGAATTTAAAAAGTACGCTACCAAGCATCACGGGATAAACTCCATGTATTACGATGAATTGGTCAGCAGCCTCACACCTTATATCATTGAGGAGCGTCAGTTGAATGTGGCCCAAATGGACGTGTTTTCACGTTTGATGATGGATCGTATTATTTTCCTTGGAACAGGCATCAACGATAGCGTTGCGAATATCATTCAAGCGCAGTTGTTGTTTTTGGAAAGCACCGATAAGACCAAAGACATCCAGATTTATATCAACTCCCCAGGAGGAAGTGTCTATGCCGGATTGGGCATCTATGACACCATGCAGTTTATTAACCCAGACGTGGCTACCATATGTACGGGTATTGCAGCCTCAATGGCGGCTGTATTGCTTTGTGCTGGTCAAGACGGAAAACGGTCTGGCTTACCACACTCACGTGTGATGATTCACCAGCCACTAGGCGGAGCACAAGGACAAGCATCTGATATCGAAATTACAGCTCGTGAGATTCTAAAGCTTAAGAAAGAATTATACGAAATCATTGCCAAGCACAGCAACCAGCCTTATGACAAGGTCTATGATGACTCTGATCGTGATTACTGGATGAAGGCGCTAGAAGCCAAAGAATATGGCATGATTGATGAGGTATTGACTAGAAACTAGATTGTGGAAGAATTGAATTGTTCTTTTTGTGGACGTAAAAAAGCCGAAACCAAACTCTTGGTTGCTGGTCTAAATGCACACATATGCGAACGCTGTGTTGACCAAGCAGTTGGCATCATTCAAGAAGAAACCACACATACCGAAAATACCCCCAGCACTGCCGAGTTTTTACTTAAAAAACCCAAGCAGATTAAAGCCTTTTTGGACGACTATGTCATTGGACAGGAGCAAGCCAAAAAAGTGCTTTCCGTTGCGGTATACAATCATTACAAGCGACTCAATCAAAACGTTGAAAACGACGTGGAAATTGAAAAAAGCAATATCATTATTGCAGGCCGTACAGGCACGGGCAAAACACTATTGGCCAAGACCATTGCCAAGATGCTGCAAGTGCCCATTGCCATAGTAGATGCAACGGTTTTGACCGAAGCGGGTTATGTGGGTGAAGATGTAGAAAGTATATTAACACGGTTATTGCAAGCTGCCGATTACGATCAGCAAAAAGCAGAGCGTGGTATTGTCTTCATCGATGAGATTGATAAGATTGCCCGTAAAAGCGACAATCCTTCCATCACGCGTGATGTATCTGGAGAGGGTGTACAACAAGCCTTGCTTAAACTATTGGAAGGCACTGTGGTTAATGTACCACCCAAAGGCGGTCGTAAGCATCCTGATCAGAAGTTTGTCGAAATCAATACCGAGCACATATTGTTTATTGCAGGAGGTGCATTTGATGGTGTTGAACGCCACATTGCCAAACGCATGAACATGCAGGCGGTGGGCTATAGCACTGCTGCCAAACGCAAATCGGTTACTGAAGACGATTTGTTGGCGCATATTACGCCCTCAGACCTTAAAGACTTTGGGCTTATCCCTGAAATTATTGGACGCCTACCGGTGCTTACGCACATGAATCCTTTAGACGAAAAAGCACTGCGTGAGATATTAACCGCACCTAAAAATGCATTGGTAAAGCAGTACCAGCATCTCTTTGATTTGGACGGTGTTGCGTTGACCTTTACGCCAACAGCTTTGGACTTTATCGTGGAGCAAGCCGTGCAGTATGCCTTGGGCGCAAGAGGACTACGTTCCTT
Organism: Flavobacteriaceae bacterium; assembly: GCA_009886265.1. Taxonomy (GTDB): domain Bacteria; phylum Bacteroidota; class Bacteroidia; order Flavobacteriales; family Flavobacteriaceae; genus UBA7446. The sequence continues at coordinate 7,500 of QXZR01000028.1, read as the reverse complement.
GTGTGAGGCCATCCTCACCGACGCCATGTATGAACTTCCAAGTACCAATACCACCGAGCTGAAGATTACCAAGCGCTATGCCGAAAACAAATTGAGTGTTGTGCAACTCAGCCAGCTAAAGGCGGCTTCTTAGTTTTTTTGTTATTTTAGCGTAGAACAAGCCCTAAACCTCCCCCAACAACTCATCCAAATATTCACGGGTGTTGGATAGGCGCGGCACCTTATGCTGCCCACCAATTTTCCCTTTTTGCTTCAACCATTTATAAAAGGTCTTGGATTTTGCCACATGCAGTTTCAGCGGCATCAGCGTCATGTTTTTATAGCGTTTGGCTTCGTAGTCCGAATTTAAGGCTTGCAACTGTTTGTCCAAATCTTCGGCAAAGGCAGTAGCGTCTTTGGGTGGGGTCTTAAATTCAATCAACCACTCGTGCCCGCCCTTTTCAGAACCTTCCATAAATATAGGTGCGGCGGTATAATCTACCAATTGCACATGATGGCGTTGGCATACAAGCTCTAAGGCTTTGTTGGCGTTTTCAATCACCAACTCTTCCCCAAACACATTGATAAAGTGTTTTGTTCTACCCGTTATTTTAAAGCGATAAGGCGCAATGGAGGTAAAGCGAATGGTGTCACCAATGTTGTACCGCCACAGCCCGGCATTGGTCGAGATGATCACCGCATATTGGGTGCCGACCTCTACAGCGGAGAGTGGTATTACTTTTTCGTTTTTAGTACCATAGGTTTTCATGTCTATAAATTCATAGAAAATTCCATAGTCAAGCATCAGCAGTAGCTCGTCGGAGTGGAGTTGGTCCTGTACCCCAAAAAATCCTTCCGAGGCATTGTACAGTTCTACATAGTGTACGGTATCACTTGGCATAAGGGCTTTGTACTGTTCCTTGTAAGGCATAAAGTTTACTCCACCGTGGAAATAGACTTCCATATTGGGCCATACGTCCAAAATACTTTCCCGTCCCGTTTCTGCCAACACCTTTTGCAACAGCACCAGCATCCACGAGGGCACGCCTGCCATACTGCGAATATCTTCTCTTAAGGTTTCTTCTACGATGGCTTTCATCTTGGTTTCCCATTCCGACATAAGCGAAACCTTTTGGCTTGGCGCACTTACCATTTCTGCCCAAAGCGGCAGGTTGTCAATCATAATGGCCGACAAATCCCCAAAATAGGAATTGTTTTCTTCATAAATTTCTTTGCTACCCCCTAGTCGCAATGCCTTGCCCTGAAACACACTTGACTGTTCGTTGTTTTTAAAATAGAGGCTCAACATGTCTTTACCCCCCTTAAAATGACAGTCTTCAAGGGATTCATTTGAGATGGGAATAAACTTGCTTTTGGCATTGGTCGTACCACTCGATTTGGCGTACCATTTGATGGGAGTGGGCCAAAATATATTTTGCTCGCCCTGTCGGGAGCGTTCTATCATGGGTGCTATTTCTTCATAGGTACGCACGGGTACTCGATCGGCAAAGTCTTCGTACTGTTGGATATCAGCAAAACCATATTGCTTTCCGACTTCTGTTTTTTTAGCAGTTTGGAGTAAGTTCATCAGTTCATCACGCTGTACTTCGTTGGGATATTTGATAAAAAGCTCAATATCATGCACCCGTTTTTTGAGCAGCCATGAAACAACAGTATGGAGTAGTGGTATTGCCATTTTGGGTATATTGCTGAACGAAAATACAAATTATGTTTCAAGGCGTACTGACCAAAATGCAAACGGAACTTAAAAGCCCCGTAGACTACTACTTGGTCTTTGCAGATTACTTCGTTCATGTCAATAGTTTTCTAGAAAAAAAAGTACATATCACACGCACGGGTTCACAGTGCCTTAACTGCTCACAGCCCAAAGAAATTTTCCGTCAGGGTTTTTGTAAGTCCTGTTTTTTTGAAACACCAAGCGCTGGGGAATGGATTATGAAACCCGAGCTCAGCAAAGCTCATTTAGGCATTGAAGACCGGGATTTAGCCTATGAGCAAAAGGTACAATTACAACCCCATATTGTTTATTTTGCGGTCTCCAGCGGTCTTAAAGTGGGGGTAACACGCGATACCCAAGTACCCACGCGCTGGATTGACCAAGGAGCCCACCAAGCCCTGCCTATTGTGGAGGTGCCCAACCGCTATTTGGCTGGTATAACAGAGGTAACGTTAAAAGCATATTTCAACGATAAGACCAACTGGCGTATCATGTTACAAAACAAAGGCGAGGCTTTGGATTTGGTGGCAGAGCGCGCAGCTTGTATATCCAAATTGCCAACCGAAGTACAGCCCTATGTGGTACAGGATCCACCCATTTCTATCGACTTTCCCGTTGCTCGTTTTCCAGAAAAAGTCAAAAGCTTAAACCTCGTCAAAACGCCTGAATTTTCGGGAGTGCTTAAGGGTATTAAAGGGCAGTATTGGATTTTTGAAGACGATACCGTTTGGAACGTGCGTGGGCATGAAGGGCAAGTAGTTGACCTTTCATTTAGCTAACCATCATAGGTTTTTTTTGATTCCGCCACCAATCGGTTGATTTCCGCCAACTCTTTATTGGTCAGGTCGCGCCATTTTCCTTTGCCAACGTCTAGGTTTACATTCATGATGCGCACTCTTTTAAGGCGTACCACGCGGTAGTCCAAATATTCACACATACGCCTGATTTGCCGATTTAGCCCTTGGGTGAGTATGATGCGAAACTCACGCTCATGCGTTTGCTTAACCACACAGGGCCTTGTGACCGTATCGAGTATGGGAACGCCTTTGCCCATCTTGTCAATAAAGAGTTTGGTAATGGGCTTGTTGACCGTTACTACATATTCCTTTTCGTGGTTGTTGCGGGCACGCAAGATTTTATTGACGATATCACCATCATTGGTTAAAAAAATAAGTCCTTCTGAGGGCTTGTCCAATCTCCCGATGGGGAATATTCGAGTTGGATAGTTGATGAATTCAATGATGTTGTCTTTCTCCACCTTGGTGTCTGTGGTACAAACAATACCAACGGGCTTGTTAAAGGCAATATAAACGGGCTTTTCTGTTTTTTTACCGACCCTTTCCCCGTCTACGGCTATTTTGTCTTGCGCCGTTACTTTCATGCCCATTTCCACGGGGGTACCATTTACGGTGATGCGTCCTTGTTCAATCAGCTTATCTGCTGCGCGCCGCGAGCAGAAGCCAATCTCACTTAGGTATTTGTTAATGCGAACTGCTTCCATATCAATCCAAATGAATTTCTTCCCCAACGTTAAGATCAAAACGGCGGCGAATCAGCCAAACGAATAAGTACAAAAAAGGCGTATCGACGGCAGCAACCAAAACCTTAAAAATCACGCTAGATACGACCAAACCCCAAAACAAATCCCAAGGCAGTACTTGAAACGAACACAAGAGTAAAATAACCGCTGTGGAGTCAATGATTTGAGAACTAAAGGTAGAGAAGTTATTGCGCAGCCATAAATGCTTGCCTTGTGTCAGGTTTTTCCAGTAGTGATAGATGCGTATGTCCACGAATTGTGCTGAGAGGTAAGCGATCATGGAAGCCAATACCGCCAAGGGTGAAAGTGCAAATACGTTGTGAAAAGTAGCATCGTCTATGGGTGAGTTTTCAATGGCGGGAACAATACCGGCCAAGAGTAAAATTCCAATGGAAAAAAAGGAGGCAAAAATACCAGCGACCACCACTTGATTGGCGCTTTTCTTTCCAAAAATTTCAGAAATAATATCGGTGATTAAAAAGGTGATGGGATAGGGCAGTATGCCTACAGACAATTCAAAAATGGGCATCCCGAACACTTCCCAGTCAAAAGGGCGCCAATAAAAAAACTTCTGAAAAATCAGGTTAGACACCACCAAGGAGGTGATGAACAAGGCGGCCAAATACAAATAAAGCTTTCGCGCTGCGGGCCGATGCATCTAGTTCACATTTAGTGTGTAGGGTAGGCGTGCTTGCATTTGATTTGCTGGATTTTTCAAGGCTTCTACTCCCTGAATCCAAATGGAAATTTCAGGTGGCAATTGCGTTCTTATTTTTCCAAAAGGTCCTCCAAGAAGTCCTTCCAAAAGACTGTCCAAATCATCGTCAAATTTAGGATAGGTGGTTAGCCTGTAGTCTTCGATTTCGGCTAGTGCAGCTGCGCGTTCCAAGGCTAGGTCGAGACCACCAAGGTGATCTACAAGTCCAATGGCTTTGGCTTCAACTCCTGACCATACGCGACCTTGTGCAATTTTGTGCACCTCGTCTTTGGTCATGTTACGGCCATCAGCAACACGTGTTAAAAAGGTCTGGTATATTTGGTTAATAGCCGCTTTGATTTCGTTTCTTGTGCTGTTAGGTAACGGCTCAAAAGGCGAATATTGCAGGGCTTGTTTGTTGGTGGTGACTTGCTCTGCATTGATGCCCCAGCGTTTTGACAATCGGTTGACATTCGGCAACACCCCCCAAACGCCAATAGACCCTGTTATAGTGGTGGGTTCTGCAACAATTTCGTGAGCGTTCGCAGCGATATAATAACCTCCCGAAGCGGCCACATTCCCCATAGAAACCACTACTTTCTTGGTTTCTCTCAGGTGTTCTATTTCTTCCCAAATAAGTTCAGAAGCCAAAGCACTTCCACCAGGAGAGTTTATACGCAGTACCACAGCTTTTATGTTTTTCTTTTTACCTATTTTCTTGAGGGCTTTTATCGTTTTTTCTTGACCAATCATTTCAGCACCACCTTCGCCGTAAATAATTTCACCTTGTGCATATAGCACTGCAATGCGGTCGGCACCTTTTCCTTTTCTACGCCCTGCTACGCTCATATAGTCAATGAAATTGGTCGTTTCCATTTCGTCCTCATCAAAACGCGATTCCAGTTTTTCTTTATAGCTACGCCTTGTGGCAGTTCCGTCGATAAGTGAAGCGGAAATGGCTTTTTGCGCATTTGCACCGGCAAGGTTATCTGCATGTGTGTCGAGTGCTTTTTCAGATAGACCACGGCTTGTGGCAATATCTCCCAATAATGTATCCCATATATCGTCCATATAAGACTGAATTTGGGTGCGGTTTTCCTTACTCATATAGTCATCTAGATAAGGCTCAACAGCACTTTTGTATTTTCCGTTTCGAATAACTTCCATGCTTATTCCTGACTTTTCTTGAGCAGACTTATAGTATAGGATTTCGGCACTGAGTCCACGAAAATCAACACCACCTTCTGGGTGTACAAAAATGGAGTCTGCAACAGATGCGAGATAATAATCGGATTGGGTGTAATAATCTCCGTATGCATAAATAAACTTGCCACTTTCTTTAAAGGCTGTTAAGGCTTTTCTAAGGGTGTGTAGGTTTGAAATCCCACCCATTGCCGAGATGTTTTGAATGCTAATTCCCGCAACAAGATCGTCTTTTGCCGCGTTTTCAATCGCTGGAATGATGGTGTTTAATCCATAGGCCTCTGGATCAATTTCCAAAGCGCTTGCAAAAGAAAAGGTCTGCGGTTCTCTGTCTTGAATAGGCAGCCCCATGTCAAGCACCAAAACCGTATTTTCTTCTAATTCAACGGCATCGCCTTCTTCATCCATAAGGGCTACGGAACCTGCAAAAAAGACAAGCATAAAAACAAAAAGAAGCCCAAATGCTATAAAGGTACCAAGGGCTGAACTGACAAGATTTTTAAAGAAACTCATAATTTATATAGTATGTCTTCAAAGATACAGGTTTCCCAATTCTTTTCATCATTTTTGTCATATGTCAATTGCTTACATATCCATAGGGAGTAATATGGGCGACCGCCTTGCGTATTTGCAACACGGATTAGATGCCACAACAGCCATAGGGGATGTTGGCACCATTTCTTCAGTAGTGGAAACCCCGGCAGTTGGTTTTGAGGGCAACCCTTTTTTAAATGCTTGCTTCACAATTGACACCCAACTTACCCCTGCCGTGGTTATGCAAAAGCTGCTTGACATAGAGCAGTCACAAGGGAGGTCGCGTTCTCAAGGTCAGGGATATCAAAACCGAACCTTGGATTTGGATATGATTTTTTATGATGACTTTGTTTTGGACACACCAAATCTCATACTACCGCATCCATCCATGGCGCAAAGACGATTTGTATTGCAGCCCCTATGTGAAATCGCACCCCACAAACAGCATCCCGTTGACCAAAAATCCATACAAGCCTTGCTCGATGTATGTGAAGATAATACGCCGCTTAGCATTCACGAGATGAAACTGCGACACCCCATTTATGCAAAACTTAGCGCGCATATCTTTATTTGTGTGGAAGGGATTATTGGCTGTGGAAAAACAACTTTGACAAAACTATTGGCACAAAACCTAGGCTATAAAACCATTGAAGAGCGATTTGCAGAAAACCCCTTTTTACCCAAGTTCTACCGAGACCCAAAGCGCTATGCCTTTCCATTGGAGCTATCTTTCTTGGCCGATCGATTTAATCAAATAAATGAGGAGTCTGAACAGCTGGATTTATTTCAGTCTGGGGTTGTGGCCGACTACCACATGAGCAAGTCGCTGGTATTTGCACAAAACACCTTAAACGAAGATGAATATCCTCTTTTTCATCAATTGTATGAACTGATGTCAAAGAGTGCCAACCAGCCCAGTCTTTGCATATACCTGCGTCAAACACCCGAACGCGCCAAGGCCAATATTAAAAAACGGGGAAGGAGCTATGAGCAAAATATTGGAATAGATTATTTGGGAAAATTGGCCAAGGGATACGATCAACACCTGCCATTTTTACAACAGCGTATGCAAGTGGTATCGGTTGATGTTACAGCTTTGGATTTTGTGCTAAACCCTGAAGATTTGGTTCAATTATTGCGCAGCATCAATGCACAGTTGGGCGAAGTTGTGTAAAGAAATGCCACAATACCACGCCGGCAGAGGTAGCCACATTTAAGGAATGTTTGGTTCCTAATTGCGGAATCTCAATCGCCGCACCACAGGCATCAATGACTTCTTGCGAAACACCTTGGACTTCGTTGCCAATAACCAACACCAGCGTTTGATTTGGTGCAGCAGTTACTTGGTCTAAAAACACCGCACCTTTGACTTGCTCTACCGCATAGCAATCAGCACCAGTCTCACGGAGTTTAGTGACCACTTCAGCAGCAGCGTTTTCTTGTCGCCAGTCGACACTTTCAGTAGCGCCTAATGCGGTTTTGTGAATGTCTTTGTGCGGAGGAGTTGGCGTGATGCCACAGAGTACAATCTCAGCAATGCGAAAGGCGTCGGCAGTACGGAATATAGCCCCAACATTATTGCGGCTTCTGATGTTGTCGAGCACCAATACAATATTTGTTTTGGGGGCTGCTTTAAAAGCTGTTGGGCTCAACCTGTTGAGCTCTTCCATGGTCCATTTTCGCATATGTCAAAGGTAAGGATTGTGTTTGGCTAAAAAATGTAAATTAGCCATAACTAATATCTCGCTTTGTCTGCAAAGAAAAAAACAAAAGAAACGCCTTTGATGAAGCAGTACAATCAAATCAAGG
>QXZR01000027.1 GCA_009886265.1 Flavobacteriaceae bacterium | reverse complement strand
CCGGATCTGGCTTACCCTATCCTGTGGCGCTTGAGTGGTCTTCCTTTTGGACTGTGGTACTGGTGGTGGGTGGTTTAACCACTGTCGTATCGTGGTTGGCTTCTGCTGTGGTTAAGGGTGTTATAAAGCAGTGACCCCAAACATCTCCTCAATTTCATCCAAAACAGCAAAAACGTCTGCCGAATGATCTTCGGTTACCAGGCGTTGGCGATACGGTTTAAAATCGGGGATTCCCTTAAAATAGTTGGTGTAGTGACGGCGGGTTTCAAACACACCCAGTTTTTCGCCTTTCCAGTCAATGGACATTTGTAAGTGGCGGCGTGCCATGGCTGCGCGCTCGGCTAGGCTTGGTGGTTCGGCATGTGTACCGTGCTTAAAAAAGTGTTTTACTTCTCTAAAAAACCAAGGGTTGCCAATGCTAGCCCGGCCAATCATTGCGCCGTCAAGACCGTATTTATCGCGCATTTCTATGGCGCGCTCTGGTGAATTAACGTCTCCGTTGCCAAATACGGGGATGTGCATACGCGAATTGTTTTTCACCGCTGCAATCTGTGTCCAGTCGGCATCGCCCTTATACATTTGTGCTCGTGTTCTGCCGTGTATGGAAATGGCTTTGGCGCCCACGTCTTGAAGCCGTTCGGCAACCTCCACAATCTGGATGCTGTCGTGATCCCAGCCCAGGCGTGTTTTTACGGTCACTGGCAAGTGGGTACGCTTGACCATTTCTGCGGTTAGCGAAACCATCAAAGGAATATCTTTTAAAATCCCTGCGCCTGCCCCTTTGGACACGACTTTTTTTACTGGGCAGCCAAAATTTATGTCAATAATATCAGGGTTGGTCTTTTCAACAATGTCTACCGACTGCAACATGGAATCGAGGTTGGCGCCAAAAATCTGAATGCCCACGGGGCGTTCGGCTTCATAAATATCGAGCTTCATGACGCTTTTGGCTGCATCACGAATTAGGCCTTCACTAGAAATAAACTCGGTATATACCACGTCTGCGCCTTGCTCTTTGCAAAGGGCGCGGAAAGGTGGGTCGCTTACGTCCTCCATGGGTGCAAGCAATAGCGGAAAATCGCTTAATTCTATGTCGCCAATTTTAACCATCAAGGCGCAAAGGTAGTTAGAAAGTCTTCTCCAAGCGTTTCGTCCCAGTACTGTTTTACTTGCCCGTCCACAATCCAATAAATTCTCGGCGGTGTGCTGCCTATCAAATCAAAGAAGGTGTTTACGTCTATCATCTGGTAAGGGAAGTTAGATCCGGTTATGGTATTGAAGTCCGCAACCGTGGTGTCGCCTTCCGCAAAAAACAGGGCCGCTACTTGTGGTAGGTCAATGCCGTTGTTTTGCCATGCTACTATTTGCTGGGCTGCCTCTTGGCAGTGCTCACAACCCAAATTGAGTATGGCAACCAAGTAAGAGCCGTTGGCAAAGTCTATTCCGGTCTCTGCTTCGAATGTGGGGAGTTTTTCTACCACCTCGTCGGGCTGGGTTTGTACCGGCCAAATAAGCGTAGCTGCTGCAAACAACAAGGGGAGGAATAGCCAAGTGATTCGTGGTTTTTTATTGCCCCTGAATTTATAACGGAGCAAAAAGCCGTTTACGGCCAGCAGTACTATATTCTTTCCTAAGGAGGCCAAAGGAGACATGCTTATCATTTCCCCAAAACAACCGCAATTGCCCGTTTCTCCTATGGCTATCAAATAGCCCAAATGAACGGAAAAAGCAACAAGCAAAAGAAAGCTAAAGCGAAGTATAAATCGGACATAGAAAGACAACAGCAAACACAGTCCTAACCATGTTTCAAGGGCTATAATAAACCGTGTAGCCCATGCGCCGTGCAAACGGCTTGGAACAAGGCCCTGTTGTTCTAGTAAAACTTCAAAAAACCCGGGAGCAACAGCTTTCGTATAGGCCGAAAACAAAAAGGTTGCGGCTAAAAAAATCTGTAGTGTAATGCGTAGGTTGGCCATCTGTTCATTTTTTACAAAATTAGTTTTTTTGTTGGTAGTAGCACGCCCCTATGATCGCTTGGTGTATCTTTGTGAACTAACGCGTTTATTTCAGCTATGAAACACATTCGGAATTTCTGCATCATTGCGCATATAGACCACGGCAAAAGTACACTTGCCGACAGGCTATTAGATGCCACAGGTGCCGTAACGGATCGTGAGAAACAAGACCAGCTGCTCGACAATATGGACTTGGAGCGCGAGCGTGGTATTACCATCAAATCACACGCCATACAAATGGAAGTTTCTTTGGGTGGAGAACAATATGTGTTTAATTTAATTGATACGCCCGGACACGTTGATTTCTCTTACGAAGTTTCGCGGTCTATTGCTGCTTGCGAAGGGGCCTTATTGGTTGTGGATGCGGCGCAAAGCATTCAGGCACAAACCATTTCAAATTTATACCTGGCACTAGAAAACGATTTGGAAATCATTCCTGTGCTAAACAAGGTAGACCTTCCCTCTGCCAACCCAGATGAAGTTACAGATGACATCGTTGATCTTTTGGGTTGTAAGCCCGAAGAAATTATTCGTGCCTCTGCCAAAACAGGGTTGGGAATTGAAAACATACTACAGGCCATTGTTGATCGTGTTCCTTCGCCCAAAGGCGATGTTGACGCACCACTCCAAGCGCTAATTTTTGATTCTGTCTACAATCCGTTTCGAGGGGTAGAAACCTATTTTAGAATTTTGAATGGGAAAATCAACAAAGGTGAGCAAGTACAATTCATGGCTACGGGCAATACCTATGGCGCCGATGAAATTGGCGTCCTTAAGCTAAAACAAGAGCCTAGAAAGCAAATGCTTGCTGGCGATGTGGGCTATATTATAACAGGAGTAAAAGAAGCTAAAGAAGTTAAGGTAGGTGATACCATTACGTCTGTTAATCGACCGACTGATATTGCGATTGAAGGGTTTGAGGAGGTTAAACCCATGGTTTTTGCTGGAATTTACCCCGTAGATACGGAGGAATACGAAGAGCTTCGTGCCTCTATGGAAAAACTGCAATTGAACGATGCTTCGCTGGTGTTTGCCCCAGAGAGTTCGGCGGCACTTGGTTTTGGTTTTCGATGTGGATTTTTGGGAATGCTTCACTTAGAAATTATTCAAGAGCGTTTGGAGCGTGAGTTTAATATGACGGTAATTACAACCGTTCCCAACGTGTCCTATCACGCTTACACTAGGAAAGACCCAAACAATATTCTTATTGTCAACAACCCCTCAGATTTGCCAGATCCATCTGTTGTAGATCGTGTGGAAGAGCCCTTTATTAAAGCAACTATTATCACCAAAGCTGATTTTGTGGGTAATGTGATGAGCCTGTGTATTGAAAAACGCGGCATAATCACCAACCAAACCTACCTAACAACCGAGCGTGTCGAATTGACCTTTGATTTGCCGCTAGCAGAAATTGTTTTTGATTTTTACGACCGCCTAAAGTCTGTCTCTAAAGGCTATGCTTCGTTTGATTATAGCCCGATAGGGATGCGTACCTCTAAGTTGGTGCGTGTTGATGTGCTGCTTAATGGAAACGTGGTAGATGCTTTGTCTGCCTTGGTACATACCGATAATGCTTATGGGTTAGGTAAAAAAATATGTGAAAAACTTCAAAAGATGATTCCCCGCCAACAGTTTGACATTCCAATTCAAGCTGCTATTGGCGCAAAAATCATTTCTAGAGAAACCGTTAAGGCGGTGCGAAAAGACGTTACCGCAAAATGTTATGGTGGTGATATTACCCGAAAGCGCAAGCTGCTTGAGCGTCAGAAAAAAGGGAAGAAGAAAATGCGCCAAATCGGTAATGTTGAAATCCCGCAACAAGCGTTTATGGCTGTGCTTAAGCTGAATGAATAGACATTAAACCCTTGTTTTTTTATTGGCTTTCTTTTTTTAGTTCTCTATAAGGGTGTTTTGTTTTCTTTATTCTAAAATTTTAATATCTTTAAAGTTATGCAACAAAAGCAATATAACACGGTGGTCGTGGGGGTGGCGTTTTCACCCAACATTCAGGCGAATGTGTTTGAGGCTTTGCGTATGAGCAAAATGTTTAACGCTTCCCTTGTTATGGTCCATGTGGGAGAGAAAACAAACGAAAAAGAGACTGCCCTAGATAAAATCATCTCTAGCTTTGATGGTGCGGTTCCTGATTATCGCGTGCTTTGGAAAGCAGGCAACCCCGCAGAGGTTTTGCTTGGTGCCTGTGCCGGTGAAAATGCCGATTTGTTGATTTTAGGGGCAATTAAAAGAGAAGGGTTGCTCAAATATTATTTGGGTTCTGTTGCAAGGAAACTGACCCGAAAAGCACCTTGTGATGTCTTGTTGCTTATCAAGCCTTCTGTTGATCGTGTTGCTTGTTCCTCTGGTGTTGTAAACGGTTTGGCACATCCCAAAACAGAAGAAGCTATTGACCGTGCGTTTTATGTGCTTTCAAGCCTTGGGGCGCAGAAACTAACCATAGTAGAAGAAATTCCCGAAGACAGTGTGGCTATTAAGGTAGATGACGACCGCAGTCTGCGAAAGTCTACCATTGCCAAAGAGCGAATCAAGCTTAGAGAAAACTCTAGGGTTCAAGGCTTGCTTAGCCATATTCCAAAAAGCATTAAAGAAAATCTTGAGGTTGTTGTACAGCCTATTTTTGGGCGAAGGGGATACTCCATTGGGCATTATGCCCGAGTTGCCCGTGCCGATTTATTGGTGATGAATGCACCCAGCAAGCTCACGCTTTGGGACCGTTTGTTTCCGCATGATTTAGAATATATTTTATCTGATTTACCCACCGATGTATTAATTGTTAGATAATGAGTAAGTCGTCTATTTTCTCGGGTTTACGCAGCAATGTTTTTGCTGGTTTTGTAGTTTCGCTTATTGCGATGCCGCTAGCTTTAGGACTGGCCATTGCGTCTGGATTTCCGCCAATTGCTGGCATCATCGCTTCTGTTGTGGGCGGGGTGATGGTTGCTGTTTTAGGGGGCTCCTATGTGACCATAACGGGGCCAGGAAACGGACTAGTTGTGGTGTTGTTAGGCGCTGTCACTGTGCTTGGTGAAGGAGACATGCAGGCTGGTTATCTATATGCTTTAGCCGCAGTTATACTTTCGGGAGTACTACTGCTTTTATTTGGATTTTTACGCTTTGGTTCTTTGAGCGATTTTTTTCCAGCCACAGCAATCCAAGGGATGTTGTCTGCCATAGGGATTACCATTTTGCTCAAGCAGCTTTATGTAATGTTTGGGGATCTGGAAACCAAAGGAGCTGCTTTTGAGTTGCTCTTAGGCGTTCCAAAACTTATTCAATCGCTTTTTACAGACGGGTCAACAGGGCAATGGTATGCTGCAGGAATTGGTGTGGTTAGCTTGCTGATTATGGTTTTTTACAGCAAAATTAGAAACCGCTTTTTTCACCTTGTTCCAGCGCCCATGTGGGTGGTTTTACTTGCGCTTGGGTTTGATGCGTATTTTTCTTTAGTTGGGGGAGGAAACCCCATTAGCAAATCCCTGCTTATTTCGCTGCCCGAAAATTTATTGGGCGGGGTGCCAACACCTAATTTTTCTAAATTAAACCAACCTGCTTTTTGGGGCGTGGTGGTTTCTATCACACTAATTTCAAGTATTGAGTCGCTGTTGAGCATTAAAGCTGTTGACAAATTAGATCCGCAAAAAAGAAGGTCCAATACCAACAAAGACATGAAGGCGCTTGGATTAGCTACCATAGTAAGCGGCTTTTTAGGTGGAATGAATGTGGTTACAGTAATTGCCCGTAGTTCGGTTAATGTTAACAACCAAGCGAGTAACAGAAGTGCTAACTTTTTTCATGCGGCATTTTTGTTTGTAATGGTGTTGGTTTTCCAAGATCAATTAAGGCGTATTCCGCTAACCTCGCTTGCGGCAATATTGGTTTATACAGGTTATAAGCTCGCCGCTCCAGCGATTTTTGTGCGTATGTATCAAATTGGAAAAGAGCAGCTACTTGTGTTCTTAACAACGCTAATTTCTACCCTACTAACCGATTTAATAACAGGTATTTTAATTGGGTTGTTGGCCACATTTGTGGTTCACGTTCTGCTCAACAAAGCCTTTTGGCTGTTTTCTCGAAACTTACTCAAGCCAAACGTGTTGATGTACAAAGAGAATGAAACTCAGAACTACTACGTCGGTATTATTCACTTCTGTACGTTTCTCAATTTTTATAAGCTTAAGTCAAAACTTGACAAAATCCCGCAAGACGAACGTGCTGTTGTTGATTTTTCTTTGTGCTCTTTTGTAGACCACACGGTTCAAGAAAGCTTACAGAACTATGAAGAGTTGTTTGAGCGAAAAGGCGGGGGGCTAGAAATAATTGGCCTAGACATCCACGAAACCGACTCAAGCCACCCGTTTGCGGTGCGCACGCTGCGTCCCATGAAAAAACTCCGTGTCTTTGGTGGTGGACGCACAAAAAGACAGTTGCAACTGGAGGCCTTGGCACATGAAAAAGGGTGGGCGTATAAAGAAGCTACCAAGTCACAAAAACGAATGTTGCGCGACCATCCTGTTTATCAAACTACTTCTGTGGAGCGTGTATACAACCTAATTGAGGGGCCCAAAAAGCGTTTGTCATTATGCGACATACACTACAGTGAGGGTGCCTTTATCGCCAAAGAAAATATTCAAACAACGCTGTTGCGTGTTCAGCTAGACAAGGAGATACCCGTGTTTTCTTTTGACCGAGAGTTGTTGCTAGAGAAGCTCTCGCACCTGGCGGGAATACACGATATAGACTTCCCTGAGTATCCAGAATTCTCACATGATTTTTACGTGCAAGGAAATGACCCGCAAAAGGTTAGGGCGTTTTTTAATGCCAAAATGGTGTCCTTTTTCTCTGCTTATGGGTTCTACCACATCATGAGTAACGGTAAAGAACTGCTGGTGCGACAGTTTTTGCGCCCGGCAACACCCGCCGAAGCGGCTGCCATGATAGAGTTTGGGCTTGCGCTTAAGGAAAAAATAGACGGATAAATCTTTTGTACTTTCGTTAACTATGAAGCTCCATATAATAGAAACGGGGAATTTTAAGCTTGACGGCGGCGCCATGTTTGGTGTGGTGCCCAAAACACTATGGAACAGAACCAACCCGGCAGATAGCCACAACCGCATTGACCTTGCAGCGCGTTCATTACTTATTGAAGATGGTAATCGTCTTATATTAATAGATACCGGCATGGGCAACAAGCAAGAAGATCGTTTCTTCCAGCACTTTGGTTTATATGGCGAAAACTCGCTAGACAGCTCCCTTGAGAAGACGGGCTTTTCTAGAGCAGATATCACGGATGTTTTTTTGACCCACTTACATTTCGATCACTGTGGTGGGGCGGTGCGTTGGAACGAAAACAAAACAGCTTATGAATTGTCTTTTCCCAATGCGCGCTACTGGAGCAACAAACAGCATTGGGCGTGGGCGGTCAATCCAAACGGTAGGGAAAAAGCTTCTTTTTTGTCTGAAAATCTAATGCCCATTCAAGAAAGCGGACAATTGCATTTTGTTGAAACACCTGGGTCCAATTTTGTGTCGGATTGCGGCCTTGGTTTTGGCGCTTTGTTTGTAAACGGACACACCGAAAAACAAATGATTCCACACATTACTTACAGAGGGAAAACCTTCGTTTTTATGGCAGATCTATTACCCACGGCGGGCCATTTGCCATTACCATATATTATGGGTTATGATGTCCGTCCTTTGGAAACACTTCAAGAGAAAAAACTTTTTTTGAATCGTGCGGCGGATGAAAATTTTGTTTTATTTATGCAGCACGACGCAAACAACCCTTTGATTACCGTACGACACACTGAAAAAGGTGTGCGTTTGCATGAGACGCTTGCCGCTGAAACCCTAAATACGCTATAACCCATGAGAACACTCTTTCTTTTACTTATTACTGCTGCTGCCTTAGCACAGCCACAGCCTGGATATTGGCAACAACAAGTTGATTACACCATGGAGGTGGATATGGATGTAAAAACCTTTCGCTATTCTGGAACCCAAGAACTCGTTTATACCAACAAATCACCAGACACGCTAAAACGTGTGTTTTATCATTTATATTTTAATGCCTTTCAGCCGGGAAGCGAGATGGATATCCGCTCTCTTTCGCTTAGAGATCCAGATGCTAGAGTAGGTTCTCGAATTGGAAAATTAAACAAAAAAGAGGTTGGGTATTTGCACGCAACTTCAATTACACAAGACGGAAAAGCGCTCTCTTTTGAGGAAGAAGAAACCATTCTTGTTGTGCCTTTAGCGAAACCTTTACCCCCAAATGCAAGCACTACCTTGTCGATGGTTTTCGAGGGGCAAGTGCCCAAACAGATTCGCCGTAGTGGACGAGACAGCAAGGAGGGGGTTTCGCTTTCAATGACGCAATGGTATCCCAAGCTGGCTGAATATGATCACGAGGGCTGGCACACGAACCCATATATTGGAAGGGAATTTCACGGCGTTTGGGGGAATTTTGACGTTAAACTAACGCTTGATAAAGATTATGTTGTGGGCGGTACGGGTTACTTGCAAAACCCTGAGGAAATCGGGCATGGTTATGCTGAAAAAACAACAAAGACTAGGGGTAAAAACCTAACTTGGCATTTTGTAGCGCCTATGGTTCACGACTTTGCGTGGGCTGCAGATCCCGACTACATACACGACGTTTTAGAAACAGAAGAAGGTGTTACGCTTCATTTTTTCTATCAAGACAATAAAGACATAATCGATAACTGGAAGCGGCTCCAAGGAGAAACCGCAGCGCTTTTGGCTTTCTTTAATAATGCTATTGGGCCTTACCCTTATAAACAATACAGCATACTTCAGGGCGGTGACGGCGGTATGGAATATGCAATGTGTACACTTATCACGGGTGAACGTAGCTATCCTAGCCTTTACGGGGTTACTTCACATGAACTTGCACATTCTTGGTTTCAACATGTTTTGGCTTTTAATGAATCAAAATACGCATGGATGGACGAGGGTTTTACTTCTTTTTTAGATGCGCTTGGGGAGCAAGTGTTAAAAAAGAATGTGGAAGCTTTTGATCGTTCTTACGAAGATTACAGAAGGCTTGTGAGTTTCGGTTTGGAAGAACCGCTTACCACACATGCCGATCGTTTTGATACAAATTTTGCTTACGGAACAGCAAGTTATGATAAGGGGTCTGTTTTTCTAACACAGCTCGGATATATTATTGGACCCGATGCTTTATTAAAAACCCTACAGAACTTTTACAGCGTTTTTGCTTTCACACACCCAACGCCCAATGATTTTAAGCGCGTGGCAGAAAAAGTATCCGAGATCCAATTAGAGTGGTATTTAAATGACTGGACGCGCACGACGAAGACCATTGATTACGCTATAGAATCCGTCAACCAAAAGGACGGAAAAACGGTTGTTCAATTAAAACGCCTTGGCGCAATGGGAATGCCAATTGATTTTGGTGTGTTATATAAAGATGGAAGGCAAGAGGTGCGCTACATTCCCTTACAAATGATGTTTGGAGAAAGGCCTGGTTGTGAAGACGAGTGTAAAACCGAAAAGGACTGGGCGTGGGCCAGACCAACATATACCTTAACTATAGATGCGCCTTTAAATGAAATAAAACAACTGCGTATAGACCCATCTGGATTTATGGGTGATATTGATTTAAGTAATAATGTTTTCGAAACAGCGAACTGAAATAAAGCGGCTTAAAAGCAAACAAACCATCGAACGGCTTTTTTCGGAGGGAACACACCTTGGAAAAAGACCGATGAAATTGGTCTGTGATACTCAAAAAGGGGGGGGGCTTGCTTTGGGGTTTGGGGTTTCAAAACGCATGTTCCCAAGAGCTGTGGACCGAAACAAGATTAAAAGATTAATGCGAGAACAATACCGTATTGTTTGCTCTGACACTTCTTATACACCTATTGAAGGAAACGGTTTTTTTATTTATAATTCACGCGAATTACCTTCGTTGGAAACGATTGAAAAGGCAATGCTTCCTTTAGTTAAACGTTGGGTTGATTTGCAGTAACCATCGGGATGTGGGGTATGCCATCTTCTAAGTAGCCCACACCATTTTGTGAAAACCCTAGCGACTCATAAAACCCTTTTAAATGTTCTTGAGCAGAAATATGAATGGAGGTCTTTGTAGGTACTTGTTCGATGCTTTTTTGCATAATATGCTTACCGTATCCTAGTCTTCTAAACAACGGGTGAATTACAACACGACCAATGGAAACAGGTTTTGTATTGAGAAACACGCGGGCATAGGCAACTAAAACGTTTTGTTTATATCCTAGTATATGTAACGCGTTTTCGTCTTTTGAATCAAGATCTTGATACACGCACTTTTGTTCAACCACAAAAACCAATGAACGAAGCGTTAGCGCGTCATAAAGCGCTTTTTTACTTATGGTCTCCCAGCTGTGTATGTGCCATGTTATCGGCATTGTGAAATTTTATTTACTCGGTTCTGATGGCGTCCGCCTTCAAAGTCTGTTTCTAAAAATATTTTCACCATTTCTTTTGCCGCTTCTGTTGTTACGAAACGTGCTGGTATACTTAATATGTTGGCATTGTTGTGTTGACGCGCAAGGGCGCTTAATTCAACAGTCCAGCATAAGGCAGATCTTATTTCTGGATATTTGTTTGCTGTCATGTTTGCGCCGTTTCCACTTCCGCATATAATTATACCAAGAGCAGATTTTCCTTCTCTTACATCTACTGCAACAGGATGAATAAAATCAGGATAATCAACACTGTCGTTGGTGTCTGTTCCGTGATTGGTATAGGTGTGCCCTAAAGAAGTTAAAAGTGAAAAAATTTCTTTTTTTAGTTCAAGTCCTGCGTGGTCGTTTCCTATCGAAATATGCATGGTTCTTATTTTCTATAAAATTACACTTTTTGTTGTTGTTAATATCCTTTTTCGTACACCTGTTAATTTATTGAGGTTATTAAGAGGAGGTGTTTATTTCTTTTAATAAATCTTAATAATTGAAGTGAGTGTTGCCACACGTAAAAAAAGGGAGTAATTCAAATTGTTTTATGATTACTTACAGGTAATGTATTAACATAATTTTTGATGTTACTAACATAATTTAAGCTGCTTTTTTCTTAGGTATATATCTAATTACAAGTGTATTGAAAAAAATAAAATATAGTTATTGTGGTTATTAACACACTATAATAACCATCATAGATTTAAAAATTAAAAATATAAAAGATGTTATGTAATATTTATTTGTTGATAAACTTCAAAGACTAATTATTAGACATACCTTTGTGAAACATGGGTAACAAAAAGAAAGTTTTATCAATCCAAAAAAACATTCTTCAAGTTTTAGATCAAACCCCGAACCAAACCTTTAACTACAAACAAATAGCCAGTCGGCTTGGTATTAAAGATCCTAGTGGTCGGAATCATATTATCAAAAACTTAAAGAAGTTAGCAGCGCTCAAGCTTATTAATAATCCAACCAAAGGAACATTTCAAGCTAAGACAAACGATAATTATCATCGTGGTATTCTTGATGTTTCTAATAATGGAACTGGTTATATTTTATCTGAAGATTTTGAAGACGATGTAAAAGTATCATCAACACATCACCATAAAGCTTTTGGAGGAGATGAGGTTCTCTTTTATGCTTATCCAACAAAAGGAAAAAGAAAAAGGGAAGCGAAAATAATAGAAATTGTCGCAAGAAAAAGAGAACGTTTTGTTGGAACACTCCAAAAACGTAATGGAACCATGTTTGTTAGGGTAAGCCCAAGAATTTCAACGTTCGATTTTTACATAGAATCTGAACCAGAAATGAAAACGGCAGATGGGGAAAGGGTATTAATATCTTTTACAAGTTGGGATGAAACCAAATCACCACAAGCTAAAATAATAGAAGTACTTGGTATTCCTGGCGATGCAGAAACAGAAATACACACCATTTTAGCTGAATATGGATTACCCTATGCTTTTGACTCACAAATTGAGGAAGAAGCAAATAAAATTGATGAAAAAATAAACGTAGAAGAAATAAAAAAAAGAATGGATTATCGTGATGTCCTTACATTCACTATTGATCCAACAGATGCAAAAGACTTTGATGATGCGCTTTCTTTTCAAGAAAAAGAAAACGGTGATTTTGAAGTAGGAATTCACATTGCAGATGTTTCTCATTACGTCAAACCTGGTACTGTTCTAGACGATGAAGCTTACCAACGCGCAACTTCTGTTTATCTTGTTGACCGTGTTGTTCCAATGCTTCCAGAGCAACTTTCTAATAAAGTTTGTTCTTTAAGACCCAACGAAGAAAAGTTGACCTTCGCAGCTATTTTCACACTAGACACACATGGAAACGTAAAAGACCAAAAATTTGGTAGAACGGTTATCAATTCTAATTACCGATTTGCCTATCACGAAGCCCAACATATTATAGAGACAGGACAATCAACAATACCCGCAGAGCTGTCCCTTACAGAAAAAAAGTATACGGTTGATGAAAAAGTAAAAGAAGCGATTTTACAACTTAACACAACTGCAAAGCACTTGCGAAAAAAACGCATGCAAAGCGGCGCTATTTCCTTTGATAAAGAAGAAGTACGTTTTTCACTAGACAAAGACAAAAACCCAAAAGATGTTTTTGTTAAAACAAGTAAAGAGGCGAACAAACTTATTGAAGAATACATGTTGTTGGCCAACAAGAAAGTGTCTGAATTTATTGCAAAAGAAGACAACAAAAAGACCTTTGTGTTTAGGGTGCATGATGAACCAGATGAAGAAAAATTAGATCAATTAAAAAGCGTAATAACTGGTTTTGGATATTCCTTGAATTTAGCTTCTGCAGAAACAACTGCACATTCGATAAACAAACTGCTTAAAGACATTGCAAATAAACCCGAGCAAAACCTTATTGACACCCTAACAATAAGAAGTATGAGTAAAGCGAAATACACCACACAAAACATTGGGCATTACGGGCTAGCCTTCGATTATTACTCTCATTTTACATCACCCATAAGAAGGTATCCAGACGTTGTGGCACATCGCCTCTTACAACATTACTTAGATGCTAAAAAACCACCCAAAGCAGAGGGCTACGAAGCTGTAATGAAACACTGTTCCGCAATGGAAGTCTTAGCCACAAAAGCAGAGCGCGACTCCATAAAATTCATGCAAGTAAAATACATGCAAGAACGCATAGGACAAAAGTTTACAGGTATTGTTTCTGGAGTAGTAGAGCGCGGACTTTATGTTGAGCTTGAAGGAAATAAATGTGAAGGAATGGCTCGCCCACAAGATATTCCAGGCGACTATTATGTTTTTGATGAGCGCAATTATGCATTCGTGGGGCAAAAAACCAAGAAAAGCATACAGCTTGGCGATCGCGTTACGATAAAAGTAACCGCAGCAGATCCAATAAAAAGACACTTAGATTTTAACATACTGGGCCACGTAGAATAATATGTATCTTTGGGTAAAGGATTTTTATGCGTTTACTCTTTCTGTTTTTACTTGTTTCTACTCTTTCACATGCTCAAGCGGTAAGACTTGGCCAGTTCAATAAAGTAAAAGTTTTTGATGGTATTCGTTTAACCATCATCCCTTCTGATGCTGATTCCTTAGTGGTAGAAGGAAAAAACAAATCCTTTTTGTCTATTAAAAATAAAAATGGAAGATTGTTTCTACGCATGGACATCAAAAAGCGCTTTGGCGGATTTAACACCACAGTAGCTTTGTTTAGCTCTAGTTCATTAGAAGAAATAGACGCTAATGAAGGCGCTTTTGTGTCATGTCAAGATGTTTTGTTCCAACCCAGTATTTCATTAAAAGCACAAGAAGGAGCAGAAATAGACGCTCTTCTAGATGTTCAAAAAGTAAAAACCAAAACTGCCTCTGGCGGCATTGTCAACCTTAAAGGCTCGGCCGTTGTGCAATACCACAGTGTGGTAACAGGAGGTATAGTAGAGGCAGCTATGTTAGATTCTGAGCAAGTAGAGGTTAGGGTAAAAGCAGGCGGAAGAGCAGCTGTTAATGCATCCGAACTTGCAGATATAAAGGTTTCCTTGGGTGGATCAGTCAGTGTTTATGGACAACCAAAAAAATTAATTAAAGCTGTCGCAGTAGGCGGCAACATTGAACAAAAGAATACCCCAATCGAAACCCTAGAAAATGAGTGAATTTTTAGCAGCAATTCCCCTGTCGTTGTTGCTTGTTTTTTCTACCGGCCCCGTTTTCTTTGTGATTGTTGAAACAAGCATCACAAAAGGAGCAAAACACGCTTTTTGTGTTGATATAGGTGCAGTTATCGCTGACGTTGTTTTTATCCTAATAGCTCTTTTCAGTGCACAATCACTTCGAAACAGCCTAGCAGAAAACCCTCGATGGTTTATCATTGGAGGCACCGTATTGTGCACATTCGGTGTTGTCTCTCTGATAACATCAATGAGACACAAACGAACCATTGCATTTGAGGCAGAGGCACTACCAAAAGGCAATTACTTTTTTTATATAGCTAAAGGATTCGTGCTAAACATCATCAATATTGGCACCTTTTTGTTTTGGGTAGGCTTGGTGGTATTTGGAGCAGACTTTTGGTTTTTCGTTTATATCTTGTTGATCTACTTACTTTTTGATATCGTTAAAATATATCTCGCCAAACAACTCAAATCAAGTCTTACCCCTCTAGTCATTTACAAACTCAAACAGCTGGTGCACATTATCATTTTTGGATTTGGTTTGTTTTTTGTTTTCCAAGGAAGCTTCCCGGAACAAAAGGAGCAATTACAAACCATTATAGAAGCGCAAATAAAGTAGAGGCACCGAGCGGATTCGAACCGCTGTACAAGCTTTTGCAGAGCTCTGCCTAGCCACTCGG
>QXZR01000026.1 GCA_009886265.1 Flavobacteriaceae bacterium | reverse complement strand
CAAATTCTTATTCTTTTACATTTCAGCAGGACTGGGCGCTGCCTTAGTACAGTTGGCTGTAAACTATGTCCAGGTGAGCGCCATCACTGAGCAATTGGTGTCTGCGGGCTTTTCCGAATCGTCTGTTGTAGATTTATTGCAATCTGAACGTTACAGTACCGCTTGGCAAACTGTGATTTCAGAATCGCAACTCAACAGTCTATACACTTCTTTTAACTTTTCCATGGTGGGTGCTTCGGGTGCCTTGTATGGGGTTTTGGTCGCTTTTGCCTTTTTGTTCCCTAACGCAGAATTGATGTTGTTGTTCTTTCCAGTCCCCATAAAAGCCAAGTATTTTGTGCCTGGCGTTGTGCTGTTGGATACCATTTCTGCTCTCACTGGCAGGGCTTTTTTCAGTCCAAGCAACACAGCGTTTATCGCCCACATTGGTGGTGCCATCACAGGCTTTTTAATCATGTGGTACTGGAAGCGAAATCAGTTTAACAAAAAACGTTGGAACTAATGGGATTTTGGCAAGACATAAAGTTGCGCTTTGCTAAGCTCAACACCCTAGAAAAAATAATTGCCATTAACGCGGTATTTTTTGTGCTGCCCTTTATTTTAACTACCGTTCTCTACTTATTCAAAATATCAATTTCAGGATGGTTTGACTATGTTGAACTTTCGGCAAATATCAAAACAGCCATCTTCCGTCCTTGGACCATACTCACCTATGGCTTCTTTCACGCCTCCATAGCCCATATTTTCTGGAACATGATGTTGCTCTATATTTCGGGACGTCTGATGCTCAACCTGTTTAAAGAAAAGCTCTTACTCAACACTTTTTTTGTCGGCATCATTGCCGGTGGGCTTACCTATTTGATTTCTTACAACGTATTCCCTGTGTTCAGTTCGGTTGAGGGAACCCTTATTGGTAGCTCGGCAGGGGTAATGGCCGTATTGATTTTTATGGCTTCTTATATGCCCAATTCACCTATTCGTGTGTTTGTGTTCTCGATACCACTGAAATATATCGCATTGGCGTTTATATTTATTGATTTGGTACAAATACCCACCTCCAACGCAGGCGGTCACATTGCCCATTTGGGCGGAGCTTTATGGGGTTATGTGTATCAAAGACAGTTTCTCCAAGGCAACGATATTGGCGGTTGGTTTATGAATACGTATGAAGCCTTAAAAAAGTCCTTAAAAGGAACACCCAAATCCAAGCGTCCCAAGAGGCGTGCAAAAGCGACTACCTCTAATGCTGTTGAACAAAAGAAAATAGATGCCATCCTTGATAAGATTGCATCTTCGGGATATGAGAGTTTGACAAAAGCCGAGAAGGAATACTTGTTCCGCGCAGGAAAGCAGTAATTAGCAAGTAAAAAACGAAAACACACATCCACCATAGCTACGGGCATGGCTAAAATGTGCGATATCCGATAAGTCGACTTGTTCGGCATGTTCCACAATTAAAAGGCCATCATCCGACAGTGCCTTCTTTTCGAAAATGGTATTAATCATGGTTTTATACGTCGCCAGTTCAAAAGCATAGGGCGGATCGGCAAAAATAAAGTCATAGCTATTGCTGTTTCGTTCTAAGAACAACAAGACCGACATTTTAACAGCTTTAATGGGCAGTGAAAGCGCTGTTGCGGTTTGGGAAATAAAACGAATACAGCCAGGATGTTGATCCACGGCAATGATACTAGGAACACCTCTTGAACCAAACTCATAACTGATGCTTCCCGTGCCTGAAAACAGATCCAGTACGTTACAATTCTCAAAATCATATTGATGCACAAGGATGTTAAAGAGGGCTTCTTTAGCCCTGTCTGTTGTGGGTCGAACAGGAAGTTTTTTGGGAGGGCTTATGCGTCTTCCTTTTAATGTGCCAGAAACAATTCGCATTAAAACAGGTTTAGCAAACAAAAATCTTGGTGGGTGCTGATGCGTGGTACCACATGCTCCAAATCGTTTTCTACAGTAAGCGGATTGATGCTTCTCACAAATTCGTGTAGGCCTTTATAAATTTCATCATCAACAGCAATATCTCCTGCTATAAAAAGCGGCACTTCATTGGGACTGATGTTTTTCTCTTTTGCTGTGAGCAATACGTAATAAACCACGTCTTTTGCTTTCGTAGCCTCAAAGCAATTATAGAATTGCAATTTTTTGTCTCGCAGTAATGCGATGTGCAAGTGGTCTCTCTCTTTGTATAAACCCCAAACCAAGGCGCCAT
Organism: Flavobacteriaceae bacterium; assembly: GCA_009886265.1. Lineage (GTDB taxonomy): Bacteria > Bacteroidota > Bacteroidia > Flavobacteriales > Flavobacteriaceae > UBA7446. Next base: position 4,184 of record QXZR01000026.1, on the reverse strand, counting down.
CGGCAGCGCTGTGACGGGATAGGGCACTAAGCCATACGCTCACGGCATGGTAGTAGCTAAAAGACCCAAAAGCATCTAGCAGCATGTTATTTACATTGACAAAAGGTGCATATACACAAATCCAATCTGTACTGGGTTCAACATCATAGGTGATGAAGTCGTTGGGTTTTACATCTATGTCTTTTTGCACATATTCGTGAAGGGCAGCTTCTTCAAACAGTGATTTGGGTACCATTGTTGCTAGATTGTTCTCAACGCTACAACGCACTTCATTGTAGCGCTTCTCCAGTATACCTTGTGTTTTGAGTGCTGCACGTATGTGTTCATGTAGGTTTTCTACTGGAACATAAGCATCAAAAACCTCCCTGTAGATTTGGGAAGCCTTATTGGTTTTTTGGTTGTGGGTAAAAAAAGAAAGTCCATTCACGTGTACGTGAATGGACAGCTTTAAGTCACTTTCTTTATTTTTAGTTTTGTATTCTGGCATCGTAAATGGTAGGCCAGTTTCCGTTGGTGCTTACTTCTGTCAATGAGCCCAATACAATATCGGGACCATTCACACCATCTACGGAAATGGTCGCTTTTTCTTGTTCCAGTAAATACGGGTCTTGGTCGTGAAGCACCAAGTCTTTGGATACACTCACTTCAAATACGGCTACTGGATAATTGTTTTTTTCAATGACATCGGCTTTCATTACAAAGCTGGTGTCAATTCCTTTAACGGGAACTTTCATCATGGTCATATATTGATCAGATTCACCAAACAAGGAGTCTTTAACAGAAACAAATCCCAAGGTATCTACAATTTGTACTTCGCGCAGCATATCGATGCGATAGGTGCGGTCGTACTCTAAATAACTGGAATCTCTTTTTTCAACGATAACATACTCGGCAGTGTCTATAAACTTCACCAAGCTCTTAAAGTCTTGTGCGTAATAACCGTTAACAGATTTGTGCGCTACTTGTGCTTTGCCAATATCTTTTAGGTTTGAAATCACGTCTGCATAACGTTCTACTTTGACGTTATTGAATAGAATGGGGTCGTAAATGGAATAGAATAGCTTATAAGCAAAGAATAAGATAAGAATCCATAAAACAGGTAGTAAGATTTTTTTCATGACGGCCAATAAATTTAATAGCATTCAAATTTACAATTTTTTTCAATCTATACGTCCTTCAACAAAACATTCCTACATTTAGCCAATGGATTCAACGGCTTTAACCAAGGCACTTATTGACGCATTTCCTTTTGAGCCCACGGGTGCACAAGAAGAAGCACTGCACGCAATGGCGTCTTTTTTTGATGATGAATCAGATGAGGCGGTGTTTGTCCTAAAGGGATATGCCGGAACGGGAAAGACCACACTTATTGGCGCATTGGTGAAATCCATTGCCAAGTTGCGCTATAAAACAGTGCTTATGGCGCCCACAGGACGGGCCGCAAAAGTCATGGCAGCATATGCCAATCGCGCTGCCTGTACCATTCATAAACGCATTTATTTTACGCAACAAGAACGTCAAGGCAACCTTAAATTCAAATTACAAAAAAACAAATTTAAGCGTACCCTTTTCTTGGTTGATGAGGCCTCAATGATTGCCAACCAACAGCAGCAAAGCAAACTCTTTGAAAACGGCTCGCTGCTCCACGATTTGATTGAGTACGTACGTTCCGGCGAAGACTGCAAGCTGATGTTTGTGGGCGATACCGCCCAATTGCCGCCAGTCCATACTTCGCTTAGCCCGGCATTGGATGCAAACGTATTGTCGTTAGAATATAACCTAGCACCACAAGAGGTAGAACTGGACGAGGTGGTGCGTCAAGGAAAAGACTCCGGTATATTGTTCAACGCCACAAGAATCAGACAGCAATTGCTCAACAACCAAACGGAGCGTTTTCAGTTTATTCTGGCCAAATTTCCAGATATCATCAGGCTGCAAGACGGCTATGAAATTCAAGATGCCCTAGAGACTTCTTTCAGAGAGGTTGGACGAGAAGAAACCGCTTGCATTGTGCGTTCGAACAAACGCGCCAATGGCTATAACCAACAAATACGATCCCAAATTTTAGGGAAAGAACCCGACTTGGCCACAGGTGATTTATTGATGGTGGTTAAGAATAATTACCACTGGCTGGCACCTACTTCTGGTCCTGGATTTATTGCCAATGGCGATACGGTAGAGGTACTTAAGATTAAGGCCATTAAGGAACTCTATGATTTTAGATTTGCCGAGGTAAGTGTTCGTATGCTGGACTACCCAGACGAAGAACCTTTTGACACCGTCTTTTTGCTCGATACGCTCGCATCGGAAACACACGCCCTTTCTTTTGAAGAAAACACAAAGCTCTATCAGGCGGTTAGGGAAGACTATGCCCATTTGCCACAGTATAAACAGTATTTAAATGTCAAAAAGAATCCCTTTTTTAATGCGCTACAGGTTAAATATGCCTATGCCTTTACCTGCCACAAGGCACAAGGGGGGCAGTGGAAACGGGTGTTGGTGGAGAAACCCTATATGCCCGACGGCCTAGACGCCGGCTTTTTTAGATGGCTTTATACCGCTGTTACGCGTGCCTCTGAGCAATTGTTCTTGGTGGGATTTGATGATTCCTTCTTTGATGCGGATTGATTTGATTACTTTTGCCCCATGCGCATAATAGCTGTTATTCCTGCCCGTTACGAAGCACAACGCTTTCCCGGTAAGCTTTTGGCCAATTTGGCCGGTAAGACCGTATTGCAACGCACCTATGAAGCTGTGCAACAGACCAAGCTCTTTGATGAAGTTTGGGTGGCTACCGATTCAGATGCCATCGCAACGCATATTAAGACCATCGGCGGACAGGTATTTCGCAGTCGGTTGGCACACGATTGTGGCAGCAACCGCGTGGCAGAGTGTGCCGAACAGTTGGACGCTGACGTGATTATCAATGTACAAGGCGATGAGCCGTTTATCTCCACCCAAGCCTTGTCGGATTTGATCAATGCTTTTACCCAAGAAAGCGAAAGTGTTATTGACTTGGCCTCGTTGATGATTCCCATTGCCACCAAAGAAGATATTGAAAACCCAAATGTGGTTAAAGTAGTGTCGGACAATCAGGGTAGGGCACTCTATTTTTCTCGTGCCGCCATACCGTTTATGCGTGCTCCAGGGCAGGCCTTTCGTCATGTAGGGATTTACGCTTTTCGCAAGGCAGCACTATTGGATTTTTACGCCCAAGCGCCAACGCCACTAGAGCAGGCAGAAAAAATTGAAGCCATACGCTACCTCGAAATGGGCAAGGTGATGCAAATGCTAAAAACGGATTTTGTGGGTGTGGGCATCGATACTCCCGAGGATTTGGTAAAGGCTACTGCCTTACTCGGCTAAAACCATGGTGTGATAGACGTTTTGAACGTCGTCGTCTTCCTCAAGTTTTTCAAGTAGTTTTTCCACTTCTTCAACCGCCTCACCAGAGAGGGTCGTGGTGGTGGTAGGAATGCGCTCAAAGCCCGAAGACAGGATTTCAATGTCACGTTTTTCCAATTCTTTTTGGATGGCGCCAAAGCTTTCAAAAGGCGCATAGAGCAATATGCCATCTTCGTCTACAAAGACTTCGTCTACGCCAAAGTCGATAAACTCCAGTTCCAGTTCCTCGGCATCTAGCCCTTCTGTGGGAATACGGAAGTTGCAGCTGTGATCAAACATAAATTCCACAGAGCCCGACGTGCCCAGGTTGCCGTTGCATTTGTTAAAGTAGCTGCGGACGTTGGCGACCGTACGGTTGTTGTTGTCTGTGGCGGTTTCTACCAGTACGGCAATGCCGTGTGGGGCATAGCCTTCAAACAGCACTTCTTTGTAGTTCTCGGTGCTTTTGTCGGATGCACGCTTGATGGCGCGCTCGATATTGTCTTTGGGCATGTTGACTGCCTTGGCATTTTGAATCACGGCACGCAGGCGCGAATTGCTCTCTGGATGCGGACCGCCTTCCTTTACTGCCATGACAATGTCTTTGCCAATGCGGGTAAAGGTTTTGGCCATGGCCGACCAGCGCTTCATCTTACGTGCTTTGCGAAATTCGAATGCTCTTCCCATATCTTATTTTGGTAAAGATATAAAAGCCGTTAGTGTTTGCAAAAGGGTGTTGGTTTTAACAGAAGACACAGCCCTGCCTGACGCCAGGCCAATAGCAACTATCCAAATGATCC
>QXZR01000025.1 GCA_009886265.1 Flavobacteriaceae bacterium | reverse complement strand
TAAAATAAAAAAGGTGGAAAGAATCCACCTTTTTTGCCCCAAATCTTACCATGAACTTAACCTACTTATGTTATGGCTCTGCTAATATACAAACAGAATTTACAAATCAAAGTAAAATTTAAACTTTTTTTAAATTTCAATAAGCGCGGCCCTTTTTACCCTCGTAAAAGTTGATATAGGCTTGGTTTACAACCTTGTTCCCGCCATCCGTTGGATAATCACCGGTGAAGTACCAATCCCCCTTGTTTTCAGGGCAGGCCTCGTGCAGGTTAGCAACAGACTGGAAAATAACGTCTACCTCCGCATTGATGTCTTTGGTGCGCAACATAACAGAAATTTGTGTTGAAATCTCCTCGTCTGTAAATTGATCATAGAGCGGCTTAACGTGGTTTTGAATGTCTGCTACCTTATGGTTTATAGTCGCTTTGGCTTTATCATAAACCGATTTAAGCAGTGCGGTCTTGTTGTGCTTTTCAAGTAATGCCAACATGGCTCTAAACGCAATTAGATCTTCTAGACGCGCCATATCAATACCATAGCAGTCTGGATATCGAATCTGTGGGGCGCTGGAGACCACAACGATCTTTTTTGGCCCTAGGCGATCTAAAATTTTTAAAATGCTCTTTTGCAGGGTCGTGCCCCGAACAATACTGTCGTCAATGATTACAAGGTTATCGTCTTTGTTTACAGATCCGTAAGTGATGTCGTAAACATGAGCCACCAAATCGTCTCTACTGCTGTCCTCTGTGATAAAAGTGCGCAACTTAACGTCTTTGAGAATAACCTTCTCGATTCTTGGCCGTGGCGATAATAACGCCTTTAGTCGGTCGGGAGAGAGGTTCTTCTCGTTTAATATTGCAGCCTCTGACTGTTCAAGCATAAAGTCTTGTGCCCGCTGAACAAGCCCATAAAAAGAGGTTTCTGCGGTGTTTGGGATATACGAAAAAACCGTGTTTTTCAATTCACCATTTACTGACTCGTGTATTTTGGGAAACAGCAGGCGTCCAAGTGCCTTTCGCTCGTTATAAATATCCGCATCGTTCCCTCTAGAAAAGTAAATGCGCTCAAACGAGCACGCCAAACGTGAAGTAGGCTCATTTATTTCGGTGTGCGATAACTCGCCTGACTTCTTAATAATAAGCGCGTGTCCTGGGCTTATTTCTTGAATGGCCTCCATGGGTACATTAAATACCGTCTGAATGGCTGGGCGTTCTGATGCGACTACCACAACCTCGTCGTCTTTGTAGAAAAACGCTGGGCGAATCCCTGCAGGATCCCTAAGTACAAAAGAATCTCCGTGCCCGAGCAGCCCGCCAATGACATAGCCACCATCCCAGTTTTTAGATGCTTTGCGTAAAATCTTGGCAATATTTAACCGTTTGGCAATCTCTGGCGATGCGCCTTGTTTGTCAAAGCCTTCGTTTTTGAGTTTTTTATAGAGCTTGGCAACAGAGTCGTCCAAGAAATGCCCTATTTTTTCCATCACTGTAACAGTGTCTGCCTTTTCCTTTGGATGCTGCCCCAAAGTAACCAGGTTTTCAAATAGCTCGTTAACATTGGTTAGGTTAAAATTCCCGGCTACAATAAGATTCCTGTGCATCCAATTGTTTTGTCGCAAGAAGGGATGCACGCTTTCTATGGTGTTCTTTCCAAAAGTACCGTAGCGTAAATGACCCAACATAACCTCACCCACATATGGGAATGCGGATTTCAATGCTTCTGAAGATAGGTCTTTGGTAGGCAAACTTTCCTCAACGCTATTGATGCGCGTGTTGATAGTGTTGAAAATATCTTTAATTGGTTGGGGGTCTGAAGACCGAACACGACTCATAAAGCGCTCACCAGGTGCCATATCTAGTTTAATGCTTGCAAAACCAGCGCCATCCTGGCCGCGGTTGTGCTGTTTTTCAAGCATCAAATACATTTTCTGAAGGCCGTAAAAAGAGCTGCCGTATTTTTCCTTGTAGTAGTCTAGGGGTTTAAGTAGCCTAACCAGGGCTATTCCACACTCGTGCTTGATGGCATCACTCATTGGGCAAAATTAATTAAAATTATCATAGGGCGCTTTTAAATTACGATACTGTTCGTAGGCGCTCCAACTCTTGAAGCTGCGCTAAAAATTGTTCCTTTTCGGCAGAAACCAGTCCCTCGGTTCCCATAGCCCCTACGCAAATAGATGCAGCGGCTGTGCCGTTTAAAATTCCTTGTTTGATTGCAGCCGCCGTCAGCTGTTCTTGTGCAGCCAAGTATCCTGATAGTCCGCCTGCAAAACTGTCGCCTGCACCCGTTGGGTCAATCACTTGTTGTAAGGGTAGCGCTGGTGCGTAAAAAGGTTGGTCCTTGTAAAAAAGCAATGCCCCGTGTTCTCCTTTTTTAATAATCACATAAGCTGGCCCTAGTTTGTGTATGGCCTTGGCGGCTGAAACCATGTTATGCTCTGCACTTAACTGCATGGCTTCTTCATCGTTTATGGTAATGACGTCAACCTGCTTGATAACCTTTAACAGTTCGTCCAATGCCACGTCCATCCAAAAATTCATGGTGTCTAGCAATACCACTCGTTTTGGGTTTGGTTCAAGTTGATCCAATACGCTTTGTTGCACACTTGGGGCTAGATTGCCAAGCATAACCACAGAAGCGTCTTTGTAATGAGCGGGCACAATCGGATTAAAATCGGCCAGTACATTAAGTTGGGTGTCGAGTGTATCGCGCTTATTCATGTTATCATGATACTTGCCTTTCCAATAAAAAGACTTTTGACCCGCAACCTTAGTTACGCCTGATAGGTCTATGCCTCGATCGGTAAGCAGAGACGTGTATTCGCTTGTGAAATCGTCGCCAATTACAGAAACGATCCCGATGTCTGCAGTTGCATAAGACGCAGCCAAACCAATATAGGTTCCTGCGCCGCCTAAAATTTTTCCTGAGGCTTGTGTGGGGGTGATGATTTCATCAAATGCCATTGTGCCTACGATAAGGAGCTTGTTGTTTTTCATGTGGTTTGCGGTTTATATCCCGTGTCTTCTTTTTGATTTTGTTGTTTGGACGCTGCTACAGCAAGGGCATCACACCTTTCGTTTTGTGGGTGTTGGTTGTGGCCTTTGATCCATTTAATCTGTACTTTGTGCTTTCTAAACACGATTAGAAAACGCTTCCACAAATCTTGGTTTTTTTGCTTTTTAAATCCCTCTCTTTCCCAACGAAAAATCCATTTCTTTTCAACAGCGTCACAAACATATTTGGAATCCGTAAAAACCGTAACCTTAACAGGTGCTTCTTTCAACAATTCCAGACCAACAATAACAGCCAAGAGTTCCATGCGGTTATTGGTGGTGTGTAGAAAGCCTTCTGCGTGTTCTTTTTTATAGTTTGCCCCGGGAAGTTCTAGAATAAGCCCATATCCGCCAGGGCCCGGATTTCCTCGAGCTGCGCCATCTGTATACAGGTGAACTTCTTTCATTGTTTGTCTAGCAATTGGTGTATTTGTGGAGCAAAATACGCGTGCTCCAGCTGATGTGTTTTTGCGGCTACGTCTGCCGCTGTGTCTGTCTCAGCTATAGCTGTGTTGGCTTGAAAAATAATCGCTCCTTCGTCATAATGTTCGTTAACATAGTGAATGGTGATGCCTGTTTCTGCTTCGTTATTGGAGACAATTGCGTCAAAAACGTGCTGTCCATACATGCCCTTTCCGCCGTATTTGGGTAGCAAAGCAGGGTGAATGTTGATAATTTGGTTGGGAAATGCGTCTATATAACTCTTAGGTATCTTCCACAAGAAGCCTGCGAGCACAATGAGGTCGGGCTTAACAGCTAAAAGCTCTTCGAGGACGTCTTGTTGGTATTCAGGTCGATTAAAGACCCTCGTGGACACCCCAAGATGTGCCGCACGATTAATTACGCCGGCATTTGCGTTGTTGCAATAAACACATTTTACGGCAGCTGTTTCAATGGCGTCGAAGTATGTGATTATTTTTGCCGCATTAGTGCCAGAACCAGAGGCAAAAACAACTATTGTTTTCAAAATATGGAATGCCTTTTTGCAAACTTACGCAATAAAAGTCGCTTAGCTGCAACAGTTTAAAATGTGTATTATTTAGAAAAAACATTTGTGTGCGTAAAAGTTTTTCTATTTTTGTCCGAAATAATAAAACCAAAATTATGTCTGATATTGCATCACGTGTAAAAGCCATCATTGTAGATAAACTAGGCGTTGACGAAAATGAAGTAGTTACCGAGGCTAGCTTTACTAATGATTTAGGCGCAGACTCTTTAGATACAGTAGAACTCATTATGGAGTTCGAAAAAGAATTTGATATTCAAATTCCAGATGATCAAGCAGAAAACATTGCTACTGTTGGTCAAGCTATTCAGTATATTGAAGGAAGTAAATAATCATTTTTCATGCATAGGCGGCGAGTTGTCGTAACTGGGATTGGGGCATTAACCCCAATCGGAAATACAAAAGACGCTTTCTGGGACGGACTCGTGTCAGGAACCAGCGGAGCGGCTCCTATTTCCTATTTTGATGCTTCAAAGTTTAAAACACAATTCGCTTGTGAGATAAAAGACTTTGATGCCCAGGAGCATTTTGACCGTAAGGAGGCCCGTAAAATGGACCGCTTTACGCAATATGCCATGGTGGCTTCAGATGAAGCCGTACACGATGCGGGTCTTGACCTTGAGAAAATTGACAAAGCTAGAGTTGGTGTCATTTGGGGCTCCGGGATTGGTGGTTTAGAAACCTTTCAAAACGAAGTGCTAAACTTCGCTGATGGAGATGGTACGCCCCGTTTCAATCCTTTCTTTATTCCCAAGATGATTGCTGACATTGCGCCTGGTATGATATCCATTAAATATGGCTTTCGCGGGCCTAACTTTGCTACCGTTTCAGCTTGTGCTTCTGCTGCTAATGCCATTATTGATGCCTTAAACTATATCCGTTTAGGCTACGCTGACGTTATGGTCACGGGTGGCTCTGAGGCAGGCGTTGCTAAAGCCAGTATTGGTGGGTTTAATGCCATGCACGCCTTATCTGTTCGAAACGATGATCCAAAAACCGCTTCTAGGCCTTTTGACAAAGACCGCGATGGTTTTGTGATGGGTGAGGGTGCTGGAGCATTGGTTTTAGAAAGCTTAGAGCACGCACAAGCCCGAGGCGCTACCATATATGCCGAAGTTGCTGGTGGTGGTCTTTCAGCAGATGCACACCATATAACTGCGCCGCATCCCGAAGGGCTTGGTGCCACAAGTGTTATGGAAAACTGTATTGCTGACGCTGGTGTTGAAATCACTGATGTAGACGCCATTAATATGCACGGAACATCCACACCACTTGGAGATGTTGCAGAAACCAAAGCACTTAAAGAAGTCTTTGGAGAACATTTATATGCCATGAATATCAACTCAACAAAATCCATGACAGGTCACCTATTAGGGGCTGCTGGTGCAGTTGAAGCCATATCTTCTATTTTAAGCATCAAACACGGCATTGTTCCCCCAACCATCAACCACCAAACGGCTGATGAAAACATAGACCCGAAAATTAATTTCACCTTTAATACTGCACAAAAACGAGATGTGTCGGTTGCCATGAGCAATACCTTTGGTTTTGGCGGACACAACGCTTGTATTATGTTCAAAAAAATGGACTAATATGGGCTTAAAGCGGTTTTTGCGAAAGAATTCTTCCAATAAGCAAGACCCTTTATTTCAACTTGTAAAAAACATAACTGGTTTTTCTCCTGTTGATTTGTCGCTATACAAGCGTGTTTTTACGCACACCTCTATGGAAAAGACAAATGCAGATGGGCAAAAAATAAACTACGAACGCCTTGAGTTTTTGGGCGATGCCGTGCTCAACACCATTGTTGCGGCGCACCTGTTTGAATTATTGCCGCAAAACAACGAGGGATCGCTTACGCTTATGCGTTCAAAAATTGTGCGTCGTGATTTCTTAAACAAGGTAGGGGAGCACTTGGCGCTTATTAATCACTTATCTTCTAACGTACCAATAAAAAACTACAGTCAAAATGTTCATGGGAACCTATTTGAAGCCTTGGTCGGTGCCGTTTATATTGACCTTGGATTTGAGCGCTGCTCACAGTTTGTGTACGACAAAATGATTCATCCTTTTGTGGATTTAGAAAAGCTTGAGTTTATGGTACTGAGCTATAAAAGCTTGTTGGTGGATTGGTTTCAGAAGAAACGCATGGAGTATACTTTTGACGTTGCTTTAGACAATGGAGCAGAGCACGCAAACCACTACAGGGCAAAACTTTTAATAGACGGGAAAACAGTGGCAAAAGCCAGAGCAAAAAACAAAAAAAGAGCCATGGAAAAAGTAGCAAAACGCGCCTATTTTAAGTTCCAAGACGGCATTAAATCAATCCAAGACAAACATTAAAACACATTAGAGCTGTATTTCGATAGGTGTTGTTTTTTTTTGTCCTTATCTTCGCTAAATATATGGTAACACATACGCTAAACTTGGAATCCACAACTCTCGACCAAGACGTCCTTTGCGTGACAACCGTATTGCCATCATATCTCTTTGTTTTTCACCTAAATCGGCTTTTGGGATTATCCCTTATTAGAAGCAATGAAGACCTTAGGGCTGAAAATACCGCTAACAGCTTTGCTGTCTATGAATACGATTGTGACGTCATGCAACAATCTTGGCGTGTGGTAGAAAATCAAGTTGTTTCAACAGCACCAAGTGTGCAAGTAGGTATGTTTGACGAAACAGAACAACGAAGTCTTTTGTTTGCTGGTTTGTCTCAAACAGATCTCTTGGTTTGTGTCAATGGCATGACAGATAACCTCGTAAAAAGAATACAATCCATAAGTCGTGTTATGTCTTGTTCCCTGCTGCCAAAAAACCGTAACAAAATCAAAGAAAAACTGACCTTTTAACCATGCGAAAAATTAAAAAAACCAAAATTGTAGCCACCCTCGGTCCGGCTTCCTCTTCTAGGGAAACCATAAAAGCCATGATGGAAAGTGGTGTAAATGTCTTTCGGGTAAACTTTTCACATGCAGACCATAAAGATGTTTTAGAACGAATCGAAATCATTCGCGAACTCAATGTTTCCCTTGGCTTTCACGTAGCCATACTTGCCGATTTACAAGGTCCTAAACTGCGCGTTGGTAAAATGACAGAAGGAACTGTTGTTGCCGAAGGACAGGAAGTACAATTCACAACCGATAAGGTTGCGCTAGGTACAGCAGATGCAATCTATATGAACTATAAGCAGTTTCCAAAAGACGTAAGTCCTGGGGAGCGGGTTCTTTTAGACGATGGCAAGCTGATATTTGAAATTGTTGAAACAGACAAAAACTCACGCGTTAAAGCACGTGTAATTCAAGGCGGTGAGCTAAAATCAAAAAAAGGGGTGAACCTTCCAAACACCAATATTTCTTTGCCTGCACTCACAGAAAAAGATGTTGAAGATGCCATCTTTGCCATTAAGCAAGACGTAGATTGGATTGCGCTCTCTTTTGTGCGCCACAAACAAGATGTGGAAGACCTGCGTAAGCTCATTCAAGAACACGGCAAATACGACATTCCCATTATTTCTAAAATTGAAAAGCCTGAGGCGCTTGTTAACATAAAAGAAATTGTGAAAGCCAGTAATGCTTTGATGGTGGCGCGAGGAGACTTAGGAGTCGAAGTGCCTGCAGAAGAAGTCCCTATCGTTCAAAAAGAATTGGTGCAACACGCAAAACTGGCACGTATTCCTGTAATCGTAGCTACGCAAATGATGGAGTCTATGATTGACGGCCTAACACCAACGCGCGCTGAGGTGAATGACGTCGCAAACTCTGTGATGGACGGGGCAGATGCGGTGATGCTGTCTGGAGAAACTTCGGTTGGAAAATACCCCGTTGAGGTTATTCAAACGATGAGACGTATTGTGGTAAGTGTAGAAAACTCTCCACTAATCCATGTGCCGTACAAAGCACCTAAAAAGAAAAACGCGCGATTTGTAACAAAATCTGTTTGTTATCACGCAGCAACCATGGCCGACGAAATAGAAGCGAAAGCCATTTGTACGCTAACCAATAGCGGATATACCGCCTATCAAATCTCGGCCTGGCGACCAAGTGCTTCTGTTTTGGTGTTTACTTCAAACCCGCGTATTCTTGCGCAACTCAATTTGCTTTGGGGGGTTAAAGGACGGCTTTATGAAGGCAGTGGCTCAACAGACGACACTGTAAAAGAGGTCAATGAAATTGCCAAGAAAAGAGGCTATGTCGAAGAGGGCGATTTAATCATCAACTTGGTGGCCATGCCACTTGCTGACCGAGGTAAGGTAAACACACTTCGTGTTTCAAGGGCCTAAAAAAGAAGCTTTAACTGCTCTTCTATTGGTTCTTGTTTTTTTTCTGACTTGAAATTAGAAAGGGAGATTCCTAATAAACGCACAGAGTCCTGAAGTGTTTCTTGATACAATAGCTTTTTGGCTTCCTCCAAAATCAAACTGCCATCCGATATGTAAAACGGAAGTGTTTTGCTTCTTGTTTGAATAATAAAGTCGGAGTATTTGATTTTAAGGGTAACTGTTTTGCCAGCAACCTTTTTTTTACCCATCCGCTTCTGAAGGGCTTTTACAATTTCCTCAAGCCGCTCTTCCATGTAGATTTCACTAGATAAGTTTTTAGTAAAGGTGCGCTCTGCACCAACGGACTTGGCTATGCGAACAGATTTTACTTCACTGGTGTGTATCCCACGAACAACATTGTGATAATACTGCCCAGACTTGCCAAATCTAGAGGTGAGGTCTTCTAAGGTTCGGGCTTTTAGATCGGCACCCGTATAAATTCCTTGACGGTACATTTTATCGGCAGTCACCTTTCCGATGCCATGAAACTTTCTGATGTCTAAAACCTCCATAAAGTCCAAAACCTCCTCTGGAGGAATGGTTTTTTGGCCGTTTGGCTTGTTGTAATCGCTCGCTACCTTGGCTAAAAATTTATTTATTGATATGCCTGCAGAAGCGGTGAGTTTTGTTTTCTGCTCAATTTTTTCTCGGATTTCCTCGGCAATTTGTGTGGCAGAAATCATTTCCTTTTTGTTTTGGGTAACGTCCAAATAAGCCTCATCTAATGATAAGGGTTCTACCAAATCGGTGTACTCGTGGAAGATCTCCCGTATTTGTTCTGAAACCTCTCGATATCGAGCGCCATTAGAAGAAACGAAAATCAATTCAGGACAAAGCTTTTTCGCCTGTCGTCCAGACATGGCGCTGCGCACCCCATACTTACGAGCTTCGTAGCTTGCTGCTGCCACCACACCCCGCTCCGATCCGCCCCCAACAGCAATGGGTTTTCCTCTCAATGCTGGGTTGTCCAATTGTTCTACGGACGCAAAAAAAGCATCCATATCGATGTGTACAATTTTTCGAATGGGAAAATCCATACGTAAAAATACAGGTTTGGCTACGTTATTAGTACTTTTGGCTTATGGAAACACAACGACAGAAGAAAATTAATGCGCTACTACAACAAGAAATTACATCCTTGCTTCAAGGCGCCATACGCACGCAAGGGGTTAAAAACTTGGTGCTATCTGTTTCAAAGGTTGCCATTACGGTTGACTTGAGCCTGGCAAAGGTTTACCTGTCTGTATTTCCTGCCAACAAAGCGAAAGAGACATTGGAGGGAATAAAAGGAAACAAAACCGTGTTAAAGCACGACTTGGCCAAACACCTTCGCAACGATTTGCGCAAAGTTCCTAACCTTGCTTTTTATCTTGACGATTCGCTGGAATATATTGATGCCATAGAAGATTCGCTAAAGCGTAAAAACAACCCGTTGAAATAACCCCATGCGCTTCACTCGCCTACTTGCTTTGCGCTACACCTTTGGTCTACGAAAAAAAGTTGCAGTTACGCTCATCAGTAGATTTGCTGCCTTTGTAATCGGCGTTGCTGTATTTGCTTTTTTCGTGGTCTTGTCTGTTTTTGGTGGGCTTCGTGAATTTGGTCTTCAATTTACACACGCATTTGACCCTGATATCCGTATTACCTCCGCAACAAGTGGACAGTTTAACATTGATGAAGATGTGTTTATGACCGTTCAAAACCACCCCGAGGTTGCCCTAACCTCCGCAACGCTTTCGCAAGAAATGATGTTGCGATTCGAAGACCGAACTGCCTTTGCCAATATTATTGGCGTTGACAGCCTGTTTTATGCTGTTGTGGCGGGCGAAACCATGGTCGGCGACTGGGTGCAGCCTGGGGCTTACGAATTGGTATTGGGAATTGGTGTATTGTCACAGCTCGACGGCGCTGCCTATGACCACCCAGAAGGCATAACGCTTCTTGTGCCCAACAAGCGTGGTGCTGGCGTGCTTAACCAACAGCCTTTTAGTGCGCAATCGGCTGTTGTAAGGGGTGTTTTTCAAATTGGTGCCTCCATAGACGAAAACACTGCTTATGCACCTATTGACATGGTACAGCAAATCTTGCGCACTCGCGAAAACCAAGCCAACGCATTATATATTAAACTTACTGATGATGCTGACGAAATTGCCGTGCAGCAGGATCTGCAAAAAATCGTAGGCAATGATTACAACACAAAAACCAAAGCCGAATTAAATCCTGCGCTCTATAAAATGCTGCAAACAGAGCGTGTTGCTGTAATTGCAATACTAACATTGGTCGTGCTTATTGCGCTCTTTAATGTGGTGGGTGCCATCATCATGACGCTTTTGGAAAAGAAAGGCAACATAAAAACATTACACCAACTAGGGGCAACGGCACCATCACTACGGCGGGTGTTTTTTATGCAAGGCTTGTTATTAAGTGGATTGGGTAGTGGTATTGGGCTGCTGTTGGCCATTCTTGTCGTTTGGCTACAAAAATCCTTTGCCTTTTTTAGTATTCCCGGATCTGGCTTACCCTATCCTGTGGCGCTTGAGTGGTCTTCCTTTTGGACTGT
>QXZR01000024.1 GCA_009886265.1 Flavobacteriaceae bacterium | reverse complement strand
TTTCAGCAATACTTTTATTGAGATAATAAGGAAGTGCTGAAACCACCGCATCAGTGTCATCTAGTATACTATGTACATTATCTGTATTGCTGATATCAACAATTTCATAAGGAAATGGAATGTCTATTTCGTAGTGTGGTTTGTGAAGGTCATAGCCCTTTACACTAAATTGTTTGTCAAGCAAGACACCTACCAGAGTCCCCACTTTTCCCAAGCCTAGCACTGCAACACTGTTCATAATATAACAATTTAGAAGCTTTATGTTATAAAATTAACAATATTTACGTAAGTGTCCTAATCTAATTAGGACAAATGGAAAGAAATAAGCATGAAAATGATGCCCAATAGTGATGTTAGGTCAGTCATTATCAAAAGGTGTTTGATAATTTTTAAGCATGGACTTATACATCCATTTAACTACGCTAAATAATCGTGATATTTAAATAGAAGCAATAACGCCTTGCATAAAGGTTTCTTGCTCTTCAGCAAGTTCTTTATCCACCAAAATACGACCGCTGTGCTCGTCAGTGATGATTTTTTTGCGTGCTGCAATTTCCATTTGAACCTGTGGCGGAATGGTAAAGAATGAACCGCCCGATGCACCACGTTCAACAGAAACAATCGCTAGACCATTTTTAACTGAAGTGCGAATGCGTTGGTAGGCATTTACAAGTCTTTCGTCAGCCTTCTTTTCGTATACTTTAGATTTCTTGAGTAGCAACTCTTCTTCCTTTTGCGTTTCCGCTAGGATGGCGTCAAGCTCATCTTTTTTGTGTTGAAGGTGGTTTTTGCGTTCGTCCAGTTTGGTTGTTGTTTCCGTAACGGACTCGTTCTTTTGCTCAATCAGGGCTTTAAGTTGCTTGATTTGCTTTTCAGCTAGTTGAATTTCAAGCTCTTGATACTCAATTTCTTTCGTCAACGACTCGTATGCACGGTTGTTGCGTACATTCTTTTGTTGTTCGTTGTATTTTTTGATGAGTTCTTTTGAAGCTTCAATGCCTAGCTTTTTGGCTTTGATTTCGTCTTCATAAGCGGTAACCTCAATACCTAGATTGCTTAATCTTTTGTCAAGACCTGCAACCTCTGCATCCAAATCTTCTACCTCTAAGGGTAATTCACCACGTACGTTTCGTATTTCGTCTATACGTGTGTCAACCAGTTGCAGGTTGTATAGTGCTCGTAGTTTTTCTTCGATAGTTGTTTCAACTTTCTTTTTTGCCATAGTTTAGAAGTAATGAACAGGATTGGTGTCCGTTTTTGATGAAATGAACGCAAAATTAGGGAAATTTTCGTTAAGATGCTTCATAATTGTTGTTTTGGTGAATTGCTCACTTTCATAGTGCCCAACATCAACCAGTAAACAGCTTCCTTCAGCCCTGAAAAAATCGTGGTATTTAAGGTCAGCGGTAATGTATGCATCAGCGCCCTGAGCAATGGCACTTTCAATGGCAAAGCTGCCAGAACCTCCTAGTATGGCCACACGTTTGATGTCTTTGCCTAGCAGCGCACTGTGTCTAAAGACCGGCGTGCCTAAAATATCTTTTAGTTTTTTCAAAAAATCGGAGGCTTGCAAGCCCTTAGGTAGCTCTCCAATACAACCCATGCCCAAATCAGACCTACTGTTTTCCAATGTTGTAATTTCATAAGCGACAGTTTCATAAGGGTGCGCATCTAACAATGCATTAATGACCTTGCTGTGGAGGTGCTTGGGAAAGATCATTTGCAATTGTGTTTCTTCTGCCGTGTGGCGAGACCCGCTTGTTCCAACAAAAGGTTTACTCCCAACAAGTGGCTTAAAACCACCTTCCCCCGCAACGGTAAAGCTACATTCGTCATAATGCCCCATCGCGCCGGCACCAGCTGCAAATAGGGCTTCCTGCACTGCCTCTAGTTGTGGGTTGGGTACATAGGTATTGAGTTTTTGAATGGTTCCTTTAGCAGGCTGAATGACGGTTCTGTCCTTCAGCTCCAATGCGTTGGCCAAACCAGCGTTAACGCCGTCGAGTTGTACATCAAGGGCGGTGTGAATGGCATATATGGATATATCGTGCTTAATGGCTTTGGTTACTGCTCTAGACACATAAGACGAATCGGTAAGTTTTTTCAGCCTTTTAAAAATAATAGGGTGGAAGCATACCACGAGTTCGCAATTTTCGGCAATGGCCTCATCAATCACTTTTTCTAGCGCATCGTGCGCTATGAGTACTTTTTCAACTTTTTGTGCATGGCTGCCTACCAGAAGCCCTACATTGTCAAAGTCTTCGGCATAAGCTAGTGGTGCCCATGTTTCTAAACAAGATGTTATTTCGCGTACCGTCATCGTTACAAAGATAAAAGTTCTACTTTTGTTTTTATGGCAATTTGGAGAAAAGCATTGTTTCCCTTTCAAATTTTATTTGCCGGAGCCGTTTTGCTTCGTAAAAAGCTGTATGCTAATGGTGTTATTTCACGCTATGTGGCACCAATTCCTACAATTGTGGTTGGTAATCTTGCTACTGGAGGCACAGGAAAAACGCCAATGATCGACTTCTTGCTACGCCATTTTTCCCAAAAAAAGGAATTGGGTGTATTGAGTCGTGGTTATGGGCGTAAGTCCAAAGGTTTTTTAGCGGTACATTCTAATGCCTCTTCGTCTGAGGTGGGAGATGAGCCCCTCATGTTGGCGCAAAAGCATCCAGTGGTATTTGTGGCTGTTTGTGAAAACCGACCTAAGGGAATTGTTCAAATGCTTCAGCAAAAACCCGCACTAGAAGCCATTTTTTTAGATGACGCCTTACAGCATTTGGCCCTGCAGTCCACTTTTAAAATAGTGTTGACTACCTTCCAAAAACCTTGGTTTGACGATGTCTTGCTACCTGTAGGTAGCCTTAGAGAGCCAGCGGCCGCAGCAAGAGATGCCGATATTGTGGTGGTAACCAAATGTCCCGAAACTATTGATGCGGAAAGCAGCGCACAGTTTAGGGTACGCTTGGGTCTGTTGCCCCATCAAGCTTTGTTCTTTACTACACTTGCATATGAAACCCATGTACGAGGATCAAACACATTACCATTAAAAGATTTTGTCAAGAACCCTTTTGTGCTTATCACAGGAATTGCCAACCCAAAACCTTTGGTTGATTTCTTAAAGCGTCAAGGTGCTGACTTTACGCATATGTCTTATCCAGACCATCATGATTTTAGCGAAAAAGAAATTGCATCCATAAAAGCGATGCAGCAGCCCATTCTAACGACCGAAAAAGATGCCGTGCGCTTGGCTTCTTCTGCGCTTGAGCAGTGCCATACCATCGGAGTAGGGGTTAGGTTCTTGGACAACGAACAAGCCTTTCTTGACTTGGTCCAATCGGCAATTGACAATTAATTATTGAATGTGTTTATGCGCTTTGTACGAAGAGCGTACGAGTGCCCCACTTTCCACATGGCGGAAGCCCATTTCTTTGCCCAACACCTCGTATTTTTTGAATTGCTCTGGAGTGATAAAATCAGCAACAGGCAGATGTTTTTTGGACGGTTGCAAATATTGCCCAAGGGTAATGATGTCTACTTTAGCATTGCGTAAATCTTCCATTGAAGCAATGACCTCTTCTTCAGTTTCACCAAGACCTAGCATCAATCCAGATTTTGTGCGGTGTACGCCTTGATCTTTAAGATACTTGAGTGCCTCTAGGCTTCTGTCGTATTTTGCTTGAATGCGCACTTCACGCGTAAGCCTACGCACGGTTTCCATGTTGTGTGACACCACTTCGGGGGCAACTTCAACAATACGGTCTAGTAAGTCTTCTCTGCCCTGAAAATCGGGGATTAAGGTTTCAAGCGTGGTGTTGGGGTTCATTCTGCGAATGGCCTTTACGGTTTCGGTCCAAATGATGGTGCCTTGGTCTGGCAAATCGTCACGGTCAACAGATGTAATAACAGCATGCTTGATACTCATAATCTTGATGGAGCGTGCAACTTTTTCTGGCTCTGCCCAATCCACGGTATCGGGTCTTCCTGTTTGAACACCACAAAAACCACAAGAACGTGTACAGATGTTTCCTAGAATCATAAATGTCGCCGTGCCCTCACCCCAGCATTCACCCATATTGGGACAACTACCAGAAGTACAAATGGTATGCAGCTCATATTTATCTACCAGTCCGCGTAATTCCGTGTATTTCTTACCTGTTGGAAGTTTGACTCTTAGCCATTTTGGCTTAGGAGCTATTGCGGGCGCTTGCGTAGTGGTAGTTTCTGACATATAGCAATTTAGTTCACAAAATTACGAAACAGTTTCACTAATCAAAAAATTACGGACAAGTAAACGCAACTAAAGCCCAAAAGGAACAAAATACCCAACACGCTAGCCACTTGGAGCCACTTTTTAGGTTGGTATTTTAAAGGGATATGTTTACTGGTGACCAGCCGCAAATTTAAAGCCGCATAAAAAGGCGCTGTTATAAATGAGAGTATGGTGGCAATTTTAACCAATAGCCCCATTTCTGTTGCTAAGAAAACAAAAATCAAACAAGTGCCTAAGGTTAAAATCACCAACCAGCTTTGTTGTTTTTGTAAAATAGGGAGCCTCAATAGCTTTGATGTATGCGCCATTACTCTCGGCGAAGCATCTAGTGTGGTGAGCGTGGTGCTGACCATGGTGGTAAGGGCCGCCAAGGCAATAACCACAAACCAGCCACTACCCATAAGCGATGTGTAAAGCCCAATCAGCTGACCTGCAAACGAAGCACCGTTTGGAGAGAAAGAAACGCCTGTGCCATACATTACAGTTGCACCGAGTACAATAAAAAACAGCCCTAAAACAAGCGTGACCAAATAGCCGATGTTAAAATCAAAGAGCGAAGATTTTAAACTCGTTGAGGGATTTATTTTTTTCTTTTCTATTGCCCAGACGGAATGCCAAACCGAAATGTCCATGGGTCCGGGCATCCATCCCATAAAGGCGATAAGAAATGTCCACTCCAGCGTGTTTTCAGGTAGACGTTGTAGGATGGGAACGTCTGTGTTTTGACCCAAAGCAAATAGCACGGCAACTAAGGTGCTGATGCTTAAAACCAACACAATAATTTTCATGCTTTTGTCTAGCCAACCATAGCGACCGCGCCACAATACAGCGAAGCAAAAAAGCGCAACAATAACGGATACCCACATACTGGCATCTATGCCCAAAAGCCTTGCAGCTATGCCAGCCGTTACGGCTGTTACGGCTGCTTGAATGGTGAACATGGTTCCCAAATTCAGGATGTAGTATGCTGCCAGAACTCCTTTCCCCAAGCGTTTATAGCCTTCTAAAAGGCTTTCACCTGTGGCCATCGCATAACGAGGTCCAAATTGGAAGAATGGGTATTTGACGATATTGACTAAAAGCAATGCCCAAATCAGGCCATAGCCAAAATCAGCACCTGCTCTAGTGGATTGTACCAGATGTGATACGCCAATGGCAGCACCAGCAAAAAGTAATCCAGGGCCTAGCTTTTTAAAGATTGAAACCACCTTAGTTGTTTTGAGTTGCTAGAATTTCAGCCAGTAATTTTCTGGCACGCATCAGCTTAACTTTGACGGTGCTCTCACTGCTGTTGAGTTTTTCAGCCATTTGCTTGATACTTAACTCTTGAAGATACTTCAGTTGTATCACTTCTCGATAGCGCGGCTTTAGGTTTTTAATGGTGTTTAATAGTGTTTCTAAACGCTGTTTGCGAATCAAATCGTCTTCTGGACTAGGAGCACTGTCGGCAATTTTTTGTGCCACTTCTTGACTGGCCTCCGTCGTAATATTGGTATTCGATTTTTTTCTTAGTTGGTCGATGTGTAGATTTTTGGCGATGGTCGTAAGCCATGTTTTAAAACCATAGGCTTCGTTGTAAGTCATGATTTTCTCAAATGCCTTTCCAAAACAACGGATGGTGAGGTCTTCGGCTTCATTTTCATTTTGGGTACGCTGTAGCATAAAGCCATAAACGTCGTTCCAAAAAAACTCCAATAGATAGCGAAATGCATGCTGATCACCACCTTGTGCCAGCTTTATTTTTTCGATAAGCGCAGTTGCTTCTGCCACTGAATTAGTTTTTTTTTGGATCGGGAAGTTCACAATCAGTTTGCTGACTGGGTAACTTTCCACATAAGCTACAGGCCTCTCCTTCTTTGTTTAGAAAGGGGCTTTGGCTTGCGCAAGTTCCAGCAAATTCACCATCTTTTTTAGCCCATATTTTTATGGCGATTCCTGCAAAAGCAAGACCCAAAAGAATCAAGGTTATTATAAAAAGTTTCATGTTTAAAAGTAGCTAAAAAATTAACGTATTAGATTGACTTCTGGTTCTAGTGAAATACCAAACTTTTTTTCAACGCCTTCCATTACCAATTTGGCGTGTTTCAACAATGATTTTCCAGAAGAAGTCCCATAATTTACCAATACCAAGGCTTGTTTATCGTGCATGCCTACTTTTCCTTTTTTGAGTCCTTTAAAACCAGCTTGTTCAATTAGCCAACCCGCAGGGATTTTATCAAAAGCACCATCTATTTGGTAGTGGGGCATATTGGGATATTCTTGAAGCAAACGTGCGGATTCCCTTTTTGGAACAATGGGGTTTTTAAAGAAACTACCCGCATTGCCTAACTTTTTTGGGTCGGGTAATTTGCTTGTTCGGATTTGGATAACTGCTTTGGCAACATCATCAATGTTGGGTTTCTTTACGCCCATTTGTATTAATGTTTCTTTTACATTCCCATAGTCTGTTTTTAGACTGTGAATTTTTTTGGTCAATGCCAGTCTTACTGCTGTTACTACGTATGCGTCTTTTAAATCGTTTTTAAAGGCGGATTCTCTGTATCCAAAAGCACAGTCTTTAGCACTGAAAATTCTGGACTCTCCCGTCTTGCGATTGATACACACTGCATCGTAAAAAACATCGCTTAACTCAACGCCATAGGCGCCTATGTTTTGAATGGGTGCCGCTCCAACCAAGCCAGGAATGAGGCTTAAATTTTCTATACCTCCCAGGTCATTGGCAACACACCACATGACTAAATCGTGCCATACCACGCCTGCACCTGCTGAAACTATAGCCATATGTTCGCTTTCGTTGATGATGCGAATCCCCGGAATTGAAATTTTAATAACGGGTCTTGAAAGGTCTTCTACGAATAAGACGTTGCTTCCACCACCAAGAATAAGCGCATCTTTATAGGCGTCTTCTTTTAGTTTTTCTTGCAAGGTCAAACTTGATGTTACCTCAACAAAAAGGGGCGTTGATGCCGCAACACCAAACGTATTGTATTCTTTTAGTGAAACCTTATTGTTTTTTTTCATAGGCTTATTTTTGATAAGCGTCTAATCCAAGTTTTAAAAGGGTAATGGCTCGAATTAGTTTTTCTGAATTTAGCACAAATGCTATGCGTATCATGTCTTTTCCTGCTGAATCAC
>QXZR01000023.1 GCA_009886265.1 Flavobacteriaceae bacterium | reverse complement strand
GACGCCAGGTTTTCATCCTGGTAAGAGGGGTTCGATTCCCCTACGGGCTACTAAACATAAACTATGGCAAATCATAAATCAGCCTTAAAAAGAATTCGTTCAAACGAAACCAAGCGTCAGCGTAACCGTTTTCAGCATAAAACAACGCGTAACGCCATTCGTGATTTCAAAACATTGGAAAAAAAGAAAGAAGCTGAAAAGCAGTTTCCAATCGTTGTTTCTATGATTGATAAGTTGGCAAAAAACAACATCATTCACGATAACAAAGCAGCTAACTTAAAGTCTAAGCTCACCAAGCACTTGGGAGCGCTTTAATACAGCTTTTACATATTTAATAAAAGGTGTCCATGTATGGATGCCTTTTTTTGTGCCCTTATATTTTTTGCTAATTTAGTGGTGAACAAATTCCAACCCTGTTCCTCAATAGTAATATCCTATTCATGTTTCTTGGGTTTATATGAAATCAATTTCGCGTTTTACTGAAAAGTACCCCATTATATGGCAATTCCTAAAACGATATATCAAACTTATAAAACGGCAAAGCTGCCATTTGTTTTTCGTTGGCATATTAGAAGGTTAAAGCAAAAAAACCCAAGCTATACCTACGAATTTTACGATGACATACGCGCCTCAGATTTTATACGTGAAGCATATGGAGAAGAAATAAGTTTACTTTTTGAGCGCATAAACATAGGTGCTGCAAAAGCGGATTTTTTGAGGTATGCGATATTGTATAAAAAGGGGGGTGTCTATCTAGACATAGATAGCCTTATCTCCTCCAAGATTGATGATTTCATCAAAGCTGGCGACGTTGCTGTTATTTCCCATGAAGGAAACAAAAAATTCTTTTTACAATATGTCATGTTTTTTGAAGCCAACCATCCTTTTCTAAAAAGAACTATGGAACTGATGATTTTGAACCTGAAACAGAATACTTATCCTAATGATACGCACAAAATGACAGGCCCAACGGTCTTTACAAAAGCCATTAGCGATTGTATGGCAAATCAGCCAAATGTGGATTACCGCATCTTGGGAACAGATTTTGATAATAACGTGAAGTTTAGTTTTCGCGGGAGTAAAACGGTTCTCTACGGCATATTGCGAAATAAACATTGGAAAAAAATGAGTGATAAGGTAACCGTGATGGCAGCTGAAGAAGACCAATAACCCAATAAGATAGCCTCAATAAGGTGCCTTTTTTTTGTGCTTGTATTTTTTGCTAATTTAGTGGTGAATGAACCCCCAATCCCCATGATTCCCTTTTTTAAAGAAGTCTTCCATACTTTTCTCAGCAGCAATACCTTTCAGAAAGGAGCCTCTTTGGCCTACTACGCTGTATTTTCCCTATTGCCCATTGTCATCATAATCACCTCGCTTTTGGGCTTATTTTTTGGTGAGCAAGCCGTTTCAGGTGAAATTCAACATGAGTTAAAAGATGCCTTGGGCAATGATGCCGCAAAACAGTTACAAGCGATTATCAAAAATCAGCACACCCAACACAATGGTTTCATAACAACAATTATTGGCTTTTTTACTTTAGCCTTAAGTGCATCGGGTATGTTTAGTCAAATCCACAATTCGTTTAATAATATTTGGAATATCAAGGCCAAGCCAAAAAGTAGCATACTTAAATATTTTTCCAAACACATCATGTCTTTCTTATTCTTGATTGCATCTTTTTCCATCATTTTAATCAGTACGCTTGTAGGCAGCTTCTTTATAAAGTATGCTGAAAATTTTCACAGTAATTATGCTTTTTTATATGTCTATGAACACCTGCTTTCGTTTGCAGTAATGGGTATTGTTTTTGCATTGATGTTTAGGTTATTGGGTGATGCAATTTTAAACTGGAAGGCGACGCTTATTGGTGGTGCGATTACTGCACTGCTTTTTGTTTTTGGAAAAGTAGGCATAGGGATGGTTATAGCGCATAGTCATGTGTCTTCTACTTTTGGTTCCGCTAGTGTTTTGGCCCTGCTGATGCTATGGGTGTACTACACATCTCAAATCATGTTCTTAGGCGCTTCTTTTGTTAAGGTTGTTAGTGCCAGGCTTGGTTACGAAATCCAACCGAACAGCAGTGCTGTAAAAATTAAACATGTAGAAATCTCTTAACAAGCTATTGCATTCAAAGAAACAACCAACAAAAAAGGCGTCCATTTGGACGCCTTTTTTAATGTATATAAGCAAATGACTTATGCATTCATCGAAATCAAAAACTCTTCGTTGTTGAGTGATTTCTTGATACGGTCGTTAATAAACTCCATGGCTTCCACAGGGTTCATGTCAGCTAGGTATTTGCGCAAAATCCACATGCGTTGAATGGTTTTTTCATCCAATAACAGGTCATCACGACGTGTACTTGAAGATACCAAGTCAATGGCTGGAAATATACGGCGGTTGGAGATACGGCGGTCTAGCTGTAGTTCCATGTTACCTGTTCCTTTAAATTCTTCAAAAATAACCTCGTCCATCTTAGATCCTGTTTCGGTTAGTGCCGTTGCAATAATCGATAGCGATCCGCCATTTTCAATATTACGTGCCGCACCAAAGAAACGCTTGGGTTTGTGTAACGCATTGGCATCTACACCACCACTCAAAATCTTACCAGAGGCAGGCTGTACCGTATTATAAGCACGTGCCAGACGTGTAATTGAATCCAAAAGAATAACCACGTCATGACCACACTCTACCAATCTCTTTGCTTTCTCAAGCACGATGTTGGCCACCTTTACGTGACGGTCTGCTGGCTCATCAAAAGTGGAGGCCACAACCTCACCCTTAACGTTGCGTTGCATATCCGTAACTTCCTCTGGACGTTCGTCAATGAGCAAGATGATTTGATATACCTCTGGGTGGTTAGCTGCAATAGCATTGGCCACGTCCTTTAACAGCATCGTCTTACCTGTTTTTGGTTGCGATACAATCATACCACGCTGTCCTTTTCCAATTGGACAAAATAAGTCCATTACTCTTGTTGAGATGGTGCTTTGCTTGTCAGCAAGGTTAAACTTTTCCTGTGGAAATAGCGGAGTAAGGTGTTCAAATGAAACACGATCACGCACGATATCGGGGGAAAGCCCATTAATCAACGACACCTTGATAAGTGGAAAGTATTTTTCACCTTCTTTTGGTGGACGAATATGTCCCAATACGGTATCTCCTGTTTTAAGGCCAAACAAACGTACTTGCGACTGCGATACATAAATATCATCAGGGGAAGTAAGATAGTTGTAGTCTGACGAGCGTAAAAAGCCGTAGCCTTCTTGCATCATCTCCAAAACACCTTCACTTTCTATAATGCCCTCAAATTCGTAATCGGGCTGGCGATAGCGGTTGCGGTGATCTTTGTTGTGATTGCCTTTTTCAGTGGTATCATTTCCATTTTGGTGGCGATTTCCCCTATTGTTATTGTTGTTATTGTTGCCATTGCCCTTATTGTGCTGTTGCTTCTGTCTAGGCTGATCCGATTTTTTATCGTTTCTGTGCTCAGGTTTTTTGTCCTTGGAATCCTTGGAATCCTTGGAATCCTTGGAATCCTTGGATTCTTTATTGTCCCTGTTGTCTTTCTTGTTTTCTCTCTTTTCTCTGACTGGCTTTTTATTCTCAGTAGTTTCAGTTTTAGCAGGCGCTTTTTGCTCCTCCTTTTGCTCACCTTCGTCTGGAAGTGTAGACTGGTGATCAATAATGCGATAAGTGAGTTCAATTTTTTTAAGTGCGGTAATTTTTTTAATACCTAGCTCCTTTGCAATTTCCTGCAATTCAGCAAGCTTTTTAGCTTTTAACTCTGATAATTCAAACATGTGTGTTATGGTAATTGTATATTGTGTGCCGGCTGAAGTATTTGCCGTTAGGGCAAACATACAACTTTTTTTATTTTTGTATTTAATTTTTTAAAATCTGAATGGATATTTCCATTGTAGTTCCCGTATTCAACGAAGAAGCTTTTGTAAAACAGTCTCTTACTTCTTTATTAAATCAAACATATCCAGCCAAGCAGTTGGTTGTTGTTGACGATGGCTCAACGGACAATTCTGTTGTCATTATACGTAAACTCGCCGATGCGTACCCCAATTTGAAGCTTATCACGTCAGATAAGGCATCTACTCACGCACCTGGAGAAAAGGTAGTGCGGGCATTTATGCGTGGTTTTGATGTGCTTTCTGCTGATTGGGACGTGGTTTGCAAGTTTGATGCTGATATTGTTTTCCCAGATAATTATTTAGAGAAACTCAACTACGCTTTTAATAGTAATGATAAGCTGGGTATGTTTGGCGGCCTGCTGACCATTCCTAATAAAGACGCATGGGAAGTTGAATCTATTTCACGTAACAATCACCTTAGAGGCCCTATTAAGGCCTATTCAAAGGCTTGCTATACAGATGTGGGTGGCTTACGAGTAGCTTTGGGCTGGGATACCCTAGACGAATTATTGGCATTGCAGCGTGGGTATCAGGTTAAAATAGATAAGGAATTACTTGTTAAACACTTACGGCCCACAGGAGCAAAATACAATTATAAAGGTGCTGTTACCAAAGGCCGTTTGTTCTATGAATTGGGCTATGGATTCTTTTTGGGCGTTTTGGCATCTATTAAGTGGTCGTTCAACCAGCGGGGTAGTTTGCTTGCGGCTTTAGGTGGATTTTTAGGCGCTTGGTTTACTTGTAAACCCAAGCTTGTTACGAAGCAGGAAGCCCGTTTTATTACGCGCTACCGGTGGTCACAAATTTTTTCTCGGTTTATCTCCTAGTTCAATTACAACAAGATTTTTTGCTTTTCCCGCTTCGATTTCAAAACGTATCATGGTTTGTTTTTTATGAAAGCCGTGTTTGCCTGCTGCACCGGGATTCATAAACAGTAGGTTGTGTTTTTTGTCAAAAGCAACTTTTAGTATGTGGGAATGACCACATATAAATATATCTGGTTTTAGACGTTGCAGTTTTTCTACAATGCCCTTTGCATAGCGAGGTGGTTTGCCACCAATATGGGTCATAAACACGCGCACGCCCTCGACGGTAAAGAATAAGTCCTCATCAAATTGACTTCTGATACGCGCATTGTCAATGTTGCCATACACCGCTTTGAGCGGTTTGATTTTTTCTAGGGCATCTGTCACTTCAAAAGCGCCAATATCGCCAGCGTGCCAAATTTCATCGACCGCCTCCGCATAGCCCAAAACCCGTGGATCTAAAAAACTGTGTGTATCTGAAAGCAACAATATCTTTTTCATCATCTTTGTACAAAATTACACCTTTGCGTTATTTTTTAGAGTTTTCATACAAAGGAACTGCATATCACGGATGGCAACGCCAACCCAATGCCTCTACGGTACAGCAGCAAATGGAAGATGCCCTAAGTACTTTATTGGGCAAAGAAACGGCTGTACTCGCTGCTGGTAGAACAGATGCAGGCGTACACGCCAAGCAAATGTTCGCACATGTAGACTTAGCGATCAATACTGAAGAGGTCAAACAACTTGCGCACCGACTAAATAAATTTCTACCCCACGACATTGCCGTTACAGACATACGCCCCGTAAAAGCAGATGCCCACGCACGTTTTGATGCAATGTCACGGAGCTATGCCTACCATTTGGTGCAGCACAAATACCCCTTTGCACACGAGTTGGCCTATACGTTTACGACTACACTAAACTGGGATGCCATGAATGCCGCGGCCAAATTGCTTTTGAACCACACCAATTTTAAATGCTTTTCTCGCTCCAAGACAGATGTAAAAACCTATGACTGTAAAGTCACTGAGGCTTATTGGGAGGAATCAGATTCGGAATGGGTTTTTCATATTTCGGCCAACCGTTTTTTACGAAATATGGTGCGTGCCATAGTGGGTACGCTGCTAGATGTTGGTACTGGTAAATCAAGCTTGGCTGATTTTCAAGCGATTCTTAATAGCGAGGACAGAACCAAAGCAGGAAGTTCGGTACCTGCACATGGATTATTTTTGACGCAAGTTCAATACCCAAACACTATCTTTGAAACAAATGGATAAAAAAGCATCGAATAGCATTTTGGATGTAAGCTTGTTTAAACGTCTTTTGGCTTTTGCAAAGCCCTACCGCATCACTTTTATACTCGTGTTGGTATCGGCGGTTTTGTTATCTGGGTTTTCTACACTAAGCCCTTACCTACTTAAGATTACCATAGACGATTATATTACCCTGAAGGATTACGATGGTATGTTGCTTCTTATTGGGCTTATGGCGCTGACCTTGGTGCTTGAAGTTGTTTTTCAGTTTGTGTTTATTTATTATGCCAACTGGCTTGGGCAACACGTTATTTTCGATTTACGTAATACGCTCTATCGCCATATGATACATTTTAAAATGGCTTATTACGACAAGTCAGCAGTGGGACGTTTGGTTACTCGTGTGGTAAGTGATATTGAAACCATATCTGGAATTTTTAGCCAAGGCTTATTCATGATAATTGCAGACCTCTTAAAGATGGTCGTGGTTATTGTGGTGATGTGGACGGTAAGTTGGAAGCTGTCAATAATTGTTTTTTCCATTTTACCATTGATTCTGTTTGCAACCCGACAATTTCAAAAAGCCATGAAATCGGCTTTTGATGAAGTGCGCACACAAGTAGCCAACCTAAATAGTTTTGTGCAAGAACGTATTTCGGGTATGAGTATCGTACAGTTATTTGGTC
This sequence comes from Flavobacteriaceae bacterium, assembly GCA_009886265.1. GTDB lineage: Bacteria > Bacteroidota > Bacteroidia > Flavobacteriales > Flavobacteriaceae > UBA7446. The sequence continues at coordinate 6,832 of QXZR01000023.1, read as the reverse complement.
GTGAAAGCTTGGAGTCAGCCGCATTTAAAGATATCAATGATAAGCACCGCAAAGCCTGGTTAAAAACCGTTTGGTATAATTCAATTTTCTTTCCCATTGCAGAACTTTCAACCTCGCTTACCATCGGACTTCTTGTGTGGTTTGGTGGACTGAATGTCATTGCGGGATCTTCGGGAATTACACTAGGTATTATCTTTTTGTTTATTCAACTGTCACAAATGCTGTTTCGTCCACTGCGACAAATTGCGGATAAGTTCAATACGCTTCAAATGGGGATGGTGGCGGTTCGACGCGTTATGGCAGTTCTAGACACAGAAGATTCGATTTCAAATAATGGCCAAATTCCCAACAATGAAATTTCTGGAGAGGTTGCTTTTGAAAATATAACGTTTTCTTACAAAGAAGACGAAACGGTCTTGCACGGCATATCCTTTAATATGGCACCCGGTGAAACCGTAGCCGTAGTTGGTGCTACTGGCGCTGGTAAGTCTACGCTTATCAATATTTTAAGCCGCTTCTATGAGGTTGAAAGTGGACAGGTAACCTTGGATGGCGTAAATATTGAAGACTATGACCGTTCTTGGCTGCGCAAGCAAATCGGTGTGGTGCTGCAAGATGTTTTCCTCTTTGCCGATTCCATTTACAACAATATTACGCTTTGGGATACTTCCATCTCTGAAGACGATGTGATTACAGCTGCCAAAAAAATTGGCGTTCACGATTTTATTTCAAGCCTTCCAGATGGTTATCATTTTAATGTAAAAGAACGCGGAGGCATGCTCTCAACAGGGCAGCGCCAATTGATTGCTTTTTTAAGAGCCTATATTATACAGCCTAAGATTTTGGTTTTAGATGAGGCCACTTCTTCAATTGATACACATGCAGAAAAGCTTATCCAAAAGGCTACCAAAGAAATTACCAAAGGGAAAACCTCTCTTGTAATTGCCCACAGACTTGCCACCATACAGCGTGCAGACAGCATTATTGTGTTAGATAAGGGAAAGATTGTGGAGTCGGGAACACACAGCGCATTACTAAAAATTGAGGGAGGCTACTACAAGAATCTTTATGAGGTTCAGTTTGTTAATGCTGAAGCCGTTGTTTAAGCCATGTCTTTTGCAATGATGTCATGCAGTTCTTTATACGAGCCAAAAGAAATTTTCTCTCCGTCTTTAAAGTAGCTAATAACTCCTGTTTCTTCAGAAACCACTAAAACCACCGCATCGGTTTTTTCTGTAATTCCAACTGCAGCTTTGTGTCGAAGACCGAATTTTTTTGGCAGTCCACTTTTGTCGGATACAGGAAGCACAACACGTGTTGTTGTGATGTTGTTGTTTTCAATGATGGCTGCGCCATCGTGTAGGGGTGCGCTTTTGTGAAAGATACTCTCAATTACAGGAATTGAAATTTCCATATTTACTTCGACACCCGATGATTTAAGAAAGTCTAAGCTGCTGTTGCGTTCGAGAACCAAAAGTGCGCCTGTTTTTTGTTTTTTGAGCGAAGCGCAACTTTTCACCAAGGCGTCAATATTAAGCGCTGATTCAATATCACTTGAATTGGTGTTAAAGATTTTGAGATAGCGATTTATTGTCTTTCGGTTTGCCAAATTTGAAGATCCCAACATCAATAGTAGTTTGCGAATTTCTTGTTGAAAAACCACAATAAGAGCAAATACTCCAACACTCATAAAGCCCCCTAGTATGTTGCTGAGCAATTCCATATTTAGCGCATCTGTGATTTTCCAAATCAAATAGAGTATGACAATGCCTACAAAAATATTGATGGCTGCGGTTCCTTTAACAAGGCGGTAAGCATAGTAGAGCAACATCGCTACCAATACAATATCGATGATGTCCAGTATATTAAAATCTAAAAAATCAAACATCCTATAAAATTACGAATAATTGGTTAAGCATACTTAAGTTTTTCAATGAGTTGCACGGCTTGATGGGCCTCTTTGACGTCGTGTACACGTAAAATTTGTGCGCCTTGCTGCAAGGCAACGGTATTTAATACAGTTGTTCCATTGAGTGCGTCAGTAACTTCTGTTTGAAGCAGTTTATAAATCATAGACTTGCGCGACACCCCAATCAGCATGGGTATGCCGTTCATTTTAATACTGCTTAAGTTTTTTAGTAAAGAGTAGTTGTGTTTTAATGTTTTGCCAAATCCGAAGCCCGGATCAATGATGATGTCATGAATGCCAGCCTTGTGCGCTGCATCAATTTTTGCAGCAAAAAACGACCTAATATCCGTCAAAATATTGTCATAGCTGGGTTTGTCTTGCATGTTCTGCGGAGTGCCTTGCATGTGCATGGCAACATAAGGAACGCCTAGTGCACCAACAGTTTTCAACATTTTAGCATCTAGATTACCACCCGATATGTCGTTGACCACGGCTGCGCCTGCTGCTACGGCTAGTTTGGCAACATCACTTCTGTAGGTGTCTATGGAAATGCTGGTTTCTGGAAATGTTTTGTGTATTTCCTCAATGACAGGCAATACCCGAGCCAATTCTTCATCAGTTGAAATCTCAACTGATCCGGGTTTTGAGCTTGCTCCTCCGATATCTATAAATGTAGCGCCTTCCAGAAGCATTTTTTCCGTTTGGGCAAGTGCACGGTCTTTGTTGTTGTATGAACCACCATCGTAAAAGGAGTCTGGGGTGAGGTTAAGAACCCCCATTATTTTAGGTGTTGTCAGGTCTATAAGCTTGCCTTTACACGAGATGTTCATAAATAGCGCTTAAATTAGTTGGTTTAAAATGAAAACATTTTCATTTTTGAGCGAAATTTACAACAAATCAAATCAGGTGGCACAAACCGAAGCACAATATCTTACTGCAGCAACAACATGTAAGTCATTGTTTGAGCAAAAAATGAAAGATTACGGCTGTGCGTGGCGCATACTTCGTCCCACTTCCCTGACCGATCAGATTTTTATCAAAGCCCAACGCATTAGAACCCTGCAACAACTTGAAACAAAAAAGGTTGACGAGGGTGAAGTGTCTGAATTTATTGGCATTGTAAATTATTCCATTATGGCTCTAATCCAATTGGAATTGGGTGCCGCAGAACAGCCCGACCTGTCGAGCGAGGAGGTAATGGTCCATTACAACAAACACGCTGCAGCCACTAAGGCCTTGATGGAGCTAAAGAACCACGACTATGGCGAGGCATGGCGCGACATGCGCGTAAGCTCCCTAACTGATTTGATTCTACAGAAGCTGTTGCGCGTAAAACAAATTGAAAATAACGAAGGCAAAACGCTTGTGAGTGAAGGACTAGAAGCCAACTTCCAAGACATGATTAATTATGCCTTATTTGCATTGATACACTTAAACAACCAACCTTAACCATGAGAAAACAAATTGTAGCCGGTAACTGGAAAATGAATCTTAACGCCGCAGAAAGCCAAGAACTTATAGATGCTTTAAAAGCACAAACGTTTAATGACGGCGTACATGTAGCCATCGCTACGCCATACGTACATTTAGCTGCAGCAGTTGATCAAACGGCTGGCACATCAATCGATGTCGCCGCACAAAACATGCACCAAGCCGCTTCTGGCGCTTACACTGGCGAGGTTTCGGCAGCCATGCTGGAAGGAATAGGGGTAAAGACCGTTATTCTTGGACACTCTGAACGTAGGGCTTATTTCCATGAGACTGATGCCCTTTTGGCTGAAAAAGTAAATGCCGCATTGGAAAACGACATGCATGTCATTTTTTGTTTCGGTGAGGAGTTAGAAGACCGCAAGTCAGAGGCACACTTTGATCTAGTTACAAGTCAGCTTACAAACGGACTCTTTCACCTAAACGCATCCCAATGGGCTAATATTACACTCGCTTATGAGCCAGTATGGGCCATTGGAACAGGGGAAACGGCTAGTCCAGCACAAGCACAAGAAATGCACGCGCATATCAGAGCAGTATTAGCTGCAAAGTATGACGATGCATTAGCACAAAGCGTTTCTGTACTTTATGGAGGAAGCGTTAAGCCTGCCAACGCCAAAGAGATTTTCGCACAAACAGATGTTGACGGCGGATTGATTGGTGGGGCTTCACTTAAGGCTGAGGATTTTGCCGCTATTGTCAACGCTTTTTAAATTTGAAAGCCTACCGCGCTTATCATTTTGATGTTCATCCAACAGAAAAAATAGCTATTTTTTCTGCTTGGTTAACGACCTTTCCATTTGAGAGTTTTGTCACTACCGAAACAGGCGTAACAGCCTATGTTTCTTTTGACGAAGCTGCGCAGATTTCAGAAACAGCCTGTCTGGCTGTTCCTTTTGATGGGGTGGAGGCTAGCGTTAAAACAGAAGATTTTGAAGGGCAAAACTGGAATGCCATTTGGGAAGAGCACTTTCATTCCATTACAGTTGGCGATTGGACCATAAGGGCATCGTTTCACAAAGCTGCCACTACCAAGCACGAAATTATCATTGACCCACAGATGTCTTTTGGCACAGGTCACCATGCCACAACACAGCTTATGTTCGAACAGCTTCTTGCTAGTGAGGTTGCTGATAAAACGGTTTTAGATATGGGTACGGGTACGGGTGTTTTGGCAATAGCTGCAAAAATGCAAGGAGCCAAAAAAGTAGCTGGCGTAGATATTGAAAGTTGGTGTGTGGATAATGCCATAGAAAATGCAGCAAAAAACAACATACACGATATTGCCTTTAGCACCAAAACGCTGGGTCATTTAACAGCTGTTAAGCCTCAAGTGATTTTGGCAAATATCAATAGAAATGTGTTGTTGGCTCACTTGCCTACTTATGCAAAAATGTTAGCAGCAGGCGGCAGCTTGTTGTTGTCAGGATTTCATCAAGAAGATGTGGTTGTGCTAGATGCTTTGGCGCAACAAAACGGACTCAAAGCGGTTGGTAAAACAGAAAAAGAAGGTTGGATTTGCTTAAAATTTATAATTTAGTGGTGATGATTTACTTTGAAAAAACAAAAGAACAAGAGAAAGAACAGCGGGAAGTTGCCGTTGAAACCTCTCGTTTGCACGAAATCATCCTCTACAACGACGACGTCAATACTTTTGATCATGTAATCAGTACCCTGATTGAAGTGTGTGAACACACTCCAGAGCAGGCAGAGCAATGTTCGCTTATTGTACATTACAAAGGCAAATGCTCAGTTAAACGTGGTTCTTATGATGAACTAGAACCAAAATGCATTCGACTACACGCTGCAGGACTGAGTGCAGAAATCGTTTAATCACTCATTTTTTTCAATTGCTTACCTTAGCTTAAAAATTTGCTTATGCGCATTATATATATTTTGCTGCTTGTCGCATGTTTTAGTTATGCTCAACCTACTGCTATGAAAAATTCAATTCACACTTTTACTGTTGAGGACATAGACGGCAAGCCCTTTTCGCTTGAATCGCTCAAGGGGAAGAAAGTCATGATTGTGAACACCGCCTCGAAATGTGGCTTAACACCCCAATACAAAAAATTAGAAGCCCTTTTTCAAGAATACAAGGACCAAAACTTTGTTATTGTTGGCTTTCCAGCCAATAACTTTATGTGGCAAGAACCTGGTAGTAATGACGATATCAAAGCTTTTTGTGAGAAAAACTACAGCGTTTCTTTCCCCATGATGGCTAAAATCAGTGTCAAAGGAAAAAGCCAGCACCCCCTTTATACTTTTCTTACCAAAAAAGATAAGAACGGTGTTAAAGACAGTTCGGTTAAATGGAATTTCCAAAAATATCTTATAGATGAAAACGGTTATTTGGTGGAGGTAATTTCACCTCGCACACAGCCCGATGATCCCGTTGTATTAGATTGGATAAAAAGTTAATGATGAAAATAGATATCCTAGCCATAGGCGCACACCCTGATGATGTAGAGCTTTCTTGCGCTGGAACCTTGGCGAAAGAAATTGCCCATGGTAAGCAGGTAGCCATTTTAGACCTCACGCAAGGGGAGTTGGGAACTAGAGGAACTGCTGAAATCCGTGCAAAAGAAGCTAAAGACGCAGCCAACATATTAGGGGTAACAGCTCGATATAATCTCAATTTTGCAGATGGTTTTTTTGAAAACAATAAGGCGCATCAATTGCAATTGGCCGCATACATTCGCTTATTAAAACCCGATATCGTGTTTTGCAACGCTGTTGAAGATCGACACCCCGATCATGGTAGAGCAGCTGCGTTGGTAGTGGAAAGTTGTTTTTTGAGCGGTTTACAACAAGTTAAGACCACGCATGAGGGGCAATCCCAAGACGCATGGCGCCCAAAGCAAGTATACCATTACATTCAATGGAATGATGCCCAGCCTGACTTTGTTGTGGACATAAGCACCCACATGGACACCAAGCTAGAGGCTGTTAACGCTTATGCATCTCAATTTTTTAATCCGAAAACGTCAGCGCCCGAAACGCCCATCAGCAGTCAAAACTTTTTAGATAGTATTAAATACCGTGCTGCCAATCTGGGAAGACTCATTGGGGTAGACCATGCAGAGGGGTTTACAGCCGCGCGGTTGCTGGCTGTTGACCGTATAAACGATTTGATGTAAAAGCTGTTTTAGATTCTCTAAAAACATAGTACATTTGCATCCTACAAAATGGTGGTTGTAGCTCAGTTGGTTAGAGCGCTAGATTGTGGTTCTAGAGGTCGCCGGTTCGAGACCGGTCTTCCACCCAATATAAACCCTTCGAGAAATCGAGGGGTTTTCTTCTTTACACAAGTTATGCGTTTCGTTCGGCACTTACACGTAATTGATGCTTAAAATTACAAAAAAGTGTATGCTCTCGGCACTTTCTCGGCACTTTTTTACAACGCTAACATAGGAATTTAAGGCACTAAATAGT
>QXZR01000022.1 GCA_009886265.1 Flavobacteriaceae bacterium | reverse complement strand
ATGGTTATTAGCCCACCAAAAATGAAGAGTCTCTTGTGTAAATAATGATTCATTTAAATAATGATTTGGAATTACAAATATAAAATTTATTTAAATCCCAATCAAATTATTTAACACTTTAAAGAAGGAACAGCACTAGGAAGTAAGCTTTTCTAGCTGAGCAGCAATTGCATCATCTTCTATTTTTTCAAAAAGGAGGGAGGCATTGCCTAGGGTGTGGTTGCCTTTAACAGGGATTTCATTTTTTAAGCTATCCCAACAAACAGCTTTATCTAATTGCAGCATATCTCGTAGTTTTTTGGCAGTATGCGGCAAAAAGGGCTCAGATAAAACGGCCAATCCAGCCGCTATTTGCATGGCGGTGTGCATGATGGTAGCCACACGCTCTGGGTTTGTTTTGATAAGCTTCCAAGGCTCTTCGTCAGCCAAATATTTATTGCCCAACCGCGCCAATTGTATCATTTCTTGACAGGCCGCACGAAACTTATATTGCTCAATTAATTGACCAATTTTTAAAGGGGCTGCTGCAAGTGTTTCAAGCGTTTCCGTATCAACGCTACTATATTCATTGGGCTCAGGAACCACGCTTTCGTAATATTTTTTCATCAAGACCATTACACGATTGATAAAGTTGCCAAAAATGGCTACCAGCTCGCTGTTGTTCCGAGTTTGAAAATCATGCCACGTGAAGTCGTTGTCTTTGGTTTCAGGAGCATTTGCCGTAAGCACATAGCGCAATACGTCTTGTTTGTCGGGAAAATCCTCAAGATATTCATGCAGCCACACCGCCCAATTTTTTGAGGTTGAAAGCTTTTGACCTTCTAGGTTTAGAAATTCGTTCGCGGGTACATTTTTAGGCAGTATATAGCTGCCCATGGCTTTTAGTACCGCTGGAAAAATAATACAGTGGAATACGATATTGTCTTTTCCAATAAAATGAACCAGTTCGGTGTTTTCATCTTGCCAATAGGGCGCCCAGTCTTTACCTTCTTTTGCCGCCCATTCTTTTGTGGCAGAGATATAGCCTATTGGCGCATCAAACCACACATACAGTACTTTGTTTTCACCCCCATCTACAGGCACTGGAATACCCCACGATAAGTCACGGGTTACGGCTCTTGGCTTTAGTCCGTCGTCAAGCCATGATTTAACCTGACCAAGCACATTTGGCTTCCAATCTTTTTGATGCCCTTCTAGTATCCATGAACGTAAAAATGCCTCGTATCGATCAAGTGGTAAATACCAGTGTGTGGTTGTTTTAAGACTTGGCGTTTCACCCGAAATCGCTGACTTAGGGTTGATCAAATCGTTGGCGTTAAGCGAACTTCCACATGACTCACATTGATCGCCGTAAGCTTCTGGGTGTTGGCATTTTGGGCAAGTGCCCACTACATATCTATCTGCCAAAAACTGATCTTCTTTGGCGTCATATAATTGTTCAGTAGTCTGGGTTTCAAACCCATCTTTGTCATGAATCGCTTTGAAGAATTCTTGTGCTGTTTCGTGATGCACTTTGCTGGAAGTTCTACCGTAGTAATCGAATGAAATACCAAAATCGTTAAAGGCTTTGTCGATAATGTTGTGGTACTTATCAATCACTTCTTTAGGGGTTATACCATCTTTTTTGGCTTTCATTGAAATAGCAACGCCGTGTTCGTCACTACCACAAATAAACAAGACCTCTTCCCCTTTTATGCGCAAGTAACGCGCATAGATATCTGCGGGGACATAAACACCGGCCATATGACCAATATGTATAGGACCATTTGTGTATGGAAGTGCAGCGGTTATGGTGTGGCGTTTGCTCATAAAGAATTTATGCGCACAAAAATAGGGATTTTATACCCTAACTTACCCAAGGCTTTTTATCTTTAATCATCTCAAATCTTAAAATTATGAATACCCTTGACAAAGGCAAGGAAGGTGAAGACATGGCTTGCGCCTATTTAAAAAAGCAGGGTTACCGCATTAGGCATCGTAATTTCTATCATCAAAAAGCCGAAATTGACATCATTGTATCTAAAGATGACACACTCGCTATTGTGGAAGTGAAGTGGCGTTTAACGGATTTCTTTGGTGCTCCAGAAACATTTGTAACCCCTAAAAAACGCAAGCTATTGGCTCGTGCCGCAGATTTCTATGTACAGAAGTTTAATTGGCAAGGCGAAACGCGTTTTGATATCATCAGTATTGTAGGTCAACCCCCCAACCACACCCTTACACACATTGAACAAGCGTTTTATTTTGTTTAGAATGTTATAATTATAACAGTTTGTTTAATTATTAATATCTTTGTGAAATAATACTATTTCATGAAAACCATTGCCGCCGCCGTGGAGGCGCATGTTAAGTCAAAGCCTTTTTTGATTAGCGCACTTACCCAAGGGATTATCAACCTTACATCTCTGTCTCGAATGATGCAAGAAGAGATCCAGGCACAAACCCAAAAACCCGTACGCACAGGTGCGATTGTTATGGCCCTTAAACGCCTGTCTACAGACTTGGAGTTTCGCCATTCGCACAAAATTATCAAGACGCTAAAAAATATTGGAGATATAACGGTTCGTTCTGCACTTATTGATTACAACTTCAAAGTGTCAGACGCCTTGCTTGCAGCCCAAGCCAATCTGCTTTCCCAACTGCAACTTTCAAGCGAAAATTTCTATACATCTTCCAGAGGCGTGCACGAGTGCAATATAGTCGTAAGTCAACATTTAGCACCCATGATTGACAAACATCTTGCACAAGAGCTTTGCTTACATAAAGAAGAAAATTTATCTTCCATTACCCTAAAACTACCAACTGAGAATGTTGCCATTCCTGGCATTTATTACTTTGTTTTTCAGCGGCTTTCGTGGGAAGGAATCAATATTTACGAAGTCATATCTACTTCAAACGAGTTTACCATACTGGTCAATGATGCGCAAGTTGATAAGGCTTTTAGAGTTGTAAAAGACCTTAAGCAACTGTAGGCGCTTGTAGTTTTTGTAATAACTGGATGGCGTTTTCTATGGAGTCTACTTCAGTGATCACCAACACCAATTTGTGTTTTTCCTTAGTGGTTTTTTCTTTAAGCTGTGCTTTGCCTAAGCTTCCTAGTTTACCAAGCATATATTGAAATGCTGGCGTTTGGTAAAAGTCACTTTCTGGGCTGGCTTCAAAGGTGCAAATGCATTTTTGCTTTTTCAACACTATTTTTTCAAACCCTAACGACGTACCTAGCCATTTGAAACGGACACTTTCAAAAAGGGCTAACGTTGGCTCTGGTAAGCTGCCAAACCTATCCTTAAGGGCATCTCCAAAAGCCCTGAGTTCGTCTTCTGTTTTTAGGGTAGACAGCGCTTGGTATTGCACCATTCGCTCTTTTACGTTGTTGATATAATCTGTTGGGAAGAAGACCTCAACATCAGTGTCTAAAACCAGTTCTTTTGGCTTTGGCTTTTGATCTGGATACAATGCCTTAAACTCATTTTGTTGCAACTCCTCAATGGCGTCTTTTAGTATTTTTTGGTAAGTTTCAAATCCAATATCATTGATAAACCCACTCTGTTCGCCACCCAATAAATCTCCTGCGCCTCTAATTTCTAAATCTTTCATGGCAATTTGGAAACCTGACCCTAGTGCGGTGTATTGACTGATGGCTTCCATGCGTTTTCGGGCATCTGGTGTAAGTACCGAAAAAGGAGGGGTGATAAAATAACAGAATGCTTTTTTATTACTTCGCCCAACGCGACCACGCATCTGGTGTAAATCGCTTAACCCAAAATTATTGGCATTGTTGATGAATATGGTATTGGCATTGGGAACGTCCAAGCCGCTTTCAATAATGGTAGTGGCTACCAACACATCAAATTCTCCAGCAATAAAACCAAGCATCAGCTTTTCCAATGTGTTTCCAGGGAGTTGGCCGTGCGCAGTTGCTATGCGCGCATCAGGGACGAGGCGTTGTATTGCTCCAGAAACTTCTTTGATATTATCAATGCGATTGTGTACAAAAAACACCTGGCCCCCGCGTTGCAATTCGTAAATCACAGCATCGCGAATTTGCACTTCGTTCCAAGACAACACCTGACTTTCAATAGGGTGACGGTTAGGCGGCGGTGTATTAATAATGGACAAGTCTCTTGCTGCCATTAGGCTAAACTGAAGGGTTCTTGGTATGGGTGTGGCGGTTAGTGTGAGTACGTCTACATGCTCTTTGAGTGCACGCAGTTTTTCTTTAACGCCAACCCCAAACTTCTGCTCTTCGTCAACTATTAGCAGCCCTAAGTCTTTAAAAGAAACCGACTTCCCTACCAGTTGATGGGTGCCAATAACAATATCTATGGCGCCACTGTCAATTCCTTCTAAAACTTCTTTTTTATGTTTTGTACTTCTAAATCGGTTGAGGTAATCTACCGTTACAGGAAAATCTTTAAGTCGATTAACAAAAGTATTGTGGTGTTGAAAAGCAAGGATGGTTGTAGGCACCAATACGGCTACTTGCTTACCGTTGTCAACGGCCTTGAATGCAGCTCTAATGGCTACTTCTGTTTTACCAAAACCAACATCACCACAAACCAGTCGATCCATAGGTTTTTGGTCTTCCATATCTTGTTTAACTGCTTCCGTAGCTGTGCGCTGATCTGGAGTGTCTTCAAAAACAAATGAAGCTTCAAGCTCGTGTTGTAAATAGGTATCAGGTCCAGCTGCAAAACCTTTGTTCATACGCCTTTTGGCGTAGACGTTAATTAGGTTAAAGGCAATTTCCTTAACCCGTTTTTTGGTTTTTTGCTTGATTTTTTTCCAAGCCCCAGAACCTAATTTATATACTTTAGGCGCAGCGCCGTCCTTTCCGTTGTATTTCGAAATTTTATGGAGCGAGTGAATGCTCACGTACAGGATATCCCTATCCCCATAAAAAAGCTTGATGGCATCTTGTGTTTTTCCCTCAACGTCAATGCGCTGTAGGCCTCCAAAAGTTCCAATGCCATGATCGATATGCGTAACGTAATCGCCAACTTCCAACTCAGTCAATGCCTTTAGGGACAAGGCTTGTTTTTTGGCGTAGCCATTTTTTAATCTAAACCTGTGATATCTTTCAAAAAGCTGGTGGTCTGTGTAACAGACAATATTTTCATCTACATCGACAAACCCTTGAAATAGTGGTGCGACCCAGCAGTGGAAAGACGTCTCAGGCGCAAGCTCCTCTACAATTTGAACCAGTCGTTTTTTTTGTGCATCAGAAGCACAAAAAACGTGATTGACCCCCTGCTTTTCCGTGTTTTCGTTTAGGTGGGTAACAAACCAATCGAATTTACGCTGAAAACGCGGCTGGGGGTGGCATTCAAAAACCACAACATTGTCTTTAGTTTCAGAGGTAAAATATACTTGCTTGTGTACAGCTAAACCTTGCGTAAACAGTTCTCCGTCTACAAAAAGAGCATCGGGCTGCAGCCGCTTTATTTCACCAGAAAGTGCGGCATAAGATTTTTCTGCGTGTGCAAACAAATGGTCCAATGAAGCTTGAATGGCACTGGCATTTTGCACGCAAATCAAACTACCTTCATCTATGAATGACAACAGCGATTGTCGCTTCTCGTCTATTTCTTTTTGCTCAATATTAGCCAAGATCTGTATGGCATCCAAGGCTTGGGTAGAACGCTGACTGGTCACATCAAAACTGCGAATGGTATCAATTTCATCACCAAAAAATTCTATCCTAAAGGGTTCTTCATGGCTGTAAGAATGTACATCTAAAATACCACCGCGAACGGCAAATTCACCTGGTTCAGAAACAAAGTCTACGCGCTTAAAGCCAAATTCAAACAGCGTCTCGTTGACAAAATCAATGCTCAATTCATCCCCCTTTTTTATGGCTAGGGTTTTGCGCTGTAATTCTTTTGGCGTCAATACTTGTTCCGAAAGTGCCTCGGGATATGTAATGACGAGTTGCCGGGGCGTATTTTTGATTTTTTGCAGCACCTCTGCCCGCAACAATACGTTGGCATTTTCCGTTTCTTCAGTCGCATAGGGACGTCGGTAACTAGATGGAAAAAAAATGGGCGCTTGGGGGAGTAATACCTCCAAATCGTTTAGATAATAGGCTGCTTCTTCTTTGTCGTTGAGTACCCAAATTAAGGTAGCGTTGTGTTGTTCGTATAGCGATTTGACTAAAAAGCTGTGTTTTGATCCAACAAGACCAGCAGCAAACACGCTACCATGATCTGAAGCGCTTTGGTATACGGCCCTGAATTGCGGATTGTTTTGATACAGAACGGGGAGTTCGTTCACGACTGCTTTTTGACAAAAATACAAAGTAGTTGGCGTGTCAGCCCCAAGAACGTTATTTTTTAAACAAATTAGTTCTTTGCTGTGAGGGAATAACACCCCAATATTCGTTAGAGTTATTACATTTGCCACCCGATGGATAATCTAATCATACGTACCGCCACCGAAAGTGACGTGCCTGCCATACTTGGACTGATCCAAGAGTTGGCAACATTTGAGCGTGAACCCGATGCTGTAGCCGTTACTGAAGCGGAACTTCTACAGGATGGTTTTGGCGAAAGCCCTGCGTTTGGATGCTTTGTCGCTAGTATTGAAAGTAAGGTTGTTGGTATCGCCTTGTATTACCCTTGTTATTCTACTTGGAAAGGCAAGTCATGGCATTTGGAAGATTTGATAGTAACGGAACCTCATAGAGGAAAAGGAATAGGATTTGCGCTGCTAAAGAAATTTATCTCTTTTGCCCATAACACGGGTGTGCGCCGAATCCAATGGGTGGTATTAGATTGGAATACGCCCGCCATTAATTTTTATGAAAAGCAAGGCGCAAAAACGTTGTCTGACTGGAACATAACCCAAATGACAGAAGGCGCCATGCAAAAATTTATAGCAGAACAAGATGCGGGTATTTAAATTTGGAGGAGCGTCGGTAAAAGACGCAGAAGGAGTAATTAATGTGGTAAAGGTGCTTACCGAAATGGGGCATGAAGACACCCTAGTTGTTGTTTCAGCAATGGGGAAGTCTACCAATGCTTTTGAAGGCGTTGTTGATGCTTATTTCGAACACCCAGATTCTTGTAAGGCTGCCTTGCACGATTTGGAAATGTTCCATCAAGAGATTGTGGAGGCGTTATTTAATGGAGCACATGGACCTGTTGCCAAGCGGGTGAAAAATTTGTGCGCACAATGCGATACTTTTTTAGCCAATAACCGCTCGCCACACCGGGCGTTTGTATACGATCAAGTGGTAAGTTTTGGCGAGTTATTATCAACTTCCATTATTTGTGCTTATTTGAACCATGTAGGTATTGCTGCCGAATGGGTTGATGCACGAAGCTGTATCAAAACGGACAATTTCTACCGCAGTGCACACCTCAATTGGGAGCAAACCCAATCGGCCATTCAAGATCAAATTCAAGGCAATGTGTTAAAAGTAACCCAAGGATTTATTGCCTCCGATGAGAATAACTTTACCACCACCTTAGGAAGAGAAGGCTCTGATTACTCTGCTGCCATATTTGCTTATTGTATGGGCGCAACAGACGTGACTATATGGAAAGACGTACAAGGTGTTTTAAATGCCGACCCACGTGTGTTTGATAAAACCCAATTGCTTGAGCACATTTCTTATCAGGAAGCCATTGAGCTTGCTTTTTATGGGGCATCTGTGATTCACCCGAAAACCTTACAGCCCCTCCAAAGAAAAGAAATACCGCTTTATGTAAAGTCCTTTTTAAATCCAAAACAAAAGGGAACTAAAGTGGGTAAAGGAGTACGCATGCAACCCGAAATCCCCTGTTATATTGTTAAAAACGGCTTGTCCCTATTGCGCCTTTCAACGCGCGATTTCTCTTTTGTTGTGGAAGATAACATCAGTGATATATTTAAGCTTCTACACGAGCATAAGATGTCGGTTGACGTTATTCAAAATTCCGCCATTAGCTTTTCGGTTTGCATACAAGACAAGTATCATAATATGGATGCCTTATTGCTTTCATTGCGATCTCGGTTTGACGTAAAACATACACCTGATGTATCCCTTTATACAATCCGTCATTTTGAAGAAAATTCAGCAAATACACTGCTCAGCACCCACGAACTTGTATTGGAACAACGAACAGCGACCACCCTCCAATTGGTGTTAAAATAACTATATTTGGGTAACACTTACCCCAATGCCTCTAGTATATCCTAAAGACGTAGCACTAGCCCTTGGACTGTCCAAAATTGGATTTGTTGGCCGTTTTATTGCCCGCATTGTGATGTGGTTTTTACGCCTACATAAAATCAATACCATTTATGACCGTTGTGTAGCAAATAGTGATGAAGCGCATTTCACCTCATCTCTATTGTATCAATTTAGGGCCAACTACCACATAAGCCCTTCAGAGCTAAAGCGTATTCCAACCAAAGGTCCTGTAGTGCTTGTTTCAAATCACGCCTTGGGAGGGTTGGATGGCATTATGCTTATACATCTTTTGCAAGATGTGCGTCCAGATTTTAAATTGATGGCAAATTTCATATTGGAACGGGTTACCTTACTTAAAAAGTGGTTTATAGGCGTAAACCCTTTTGACGACAGCTTGACTTCAAAATCAAGTATTGGTGGATTTAGACAGGTATTGCGCCACCTTAAAAACGACGGCCTCTTTGCGGTTTTCCCTGCTGGTGAAGTAGCTTCCAAATTAAAAAAGCAAGTCCCCATCGACCCCATTTGGAATGCGGCAACCATGCGCTTGATTCAACGCACTAAAGTTCCGGTTGTGCCCGTTTATTTTCACGCCAGGAACAGCTCGTTGTTTTATCGGTTGGCCAAGATTCACCCGCTACTTCGCACTGCAAGACTTCCTGCTGAATTACTGACGCAACGCCACAGAAGTATTGATATTCGCATAGGAAAACCCATTGCTGTAAAGGATCAGGACAATCACCAATCTATTGAAGATTACACGGATTTTATAAGACGTAAACTATACATGCTCTCCAACATTTATGAGCGCAAGTCTATTCTTAAACGTGTGCCAAAAACATTAAAACGACAAAACACTAAGGTGATGCCTATTGCCCCAGGGGTGTCGACATCATCACTAGAACGCGAATTAATCAATCTTAAAAATAAGGACAAATCGCTATTGGTTTCAAAAGAATATGAGTTGTTTTTGACTTCTTCAGACTTGATTCCAAACATATTAACAGAAATTGGGCGTCAACGGGAGATTGCTTTTAGGGCTGTTGGTGAGGGCACCAACAAACCCCTTGATTTGGATCATTATGACAACGACTACTTGCATCTGTTTTTATGGGATCATAAAGCCCGTGCCTTGGTGGGTGCCTACAGGCTGGGCTTGGGCAAACAGTTGATGAACGCACACGGTATTTCAGGATTTTATTTGTCTGAACTTTTCAAGTTTGAAGCTGAAATCATGTATATGTTTAACAACAGCATAGAACTTGGCAGGGCCTTTGTCTCACAAAAATACCAACAGCGCCCCATGCCACTTTTCTTACTTTGGAAAGGCATTATTCACGCTACTTTGCGGTATCCTGAATACGATTATTTAATGGGTAGTGTTAGCATCAGCAATCAGTTTTCAAAGTTTACCAAATCGCTTATGATTGAATTTATGCGTTCGCACTATTACGACCCCTACTTGGCGCAATACATAACCCCAAAAAAGGAATTTAAAGTAAAGCTTGACGATGCCGATAAAGAATTTGTATTTGATGAGACTTCAGCTGATTTAAACAAGTTTGACAAATTAATTGATGAGGTTGAACCTGGTGCCTTGCGGTTGCCAGTACTTATCAAAAAGTATATCAAACAAAATGCGCGTGTGGCTTCCTTTAATGTAGACCCCCTTTTTAACAATGCTATAGACGGATTGATGTACATCAAAATCAAAGACATTCCATCGAGTACAGTTAAGCCTGTTTTGGAAGAATTTGAGGCTTCACTGGAGCAAAAAAATTACGACAACAAATAGGACACGACGAAGTTTTTGCAATACGCCTTTATTTCGTCTCTAGTTGCAGCAAAAGCCGCATGTATTTCACCTTCGTTTTCCGATACAAGCTTAGAAGGATCTGTAAAATTATGATGCCAGCGCTGTGCTTTTTCACTCGGGATATACGGGCAGTTTTCCTGCGCATGATCACAAACAGTTATGATATGATCAAAGGATATTTTCGCATATTCGTCCACGTGGTTTGACGTGTTTTCGCTGATATCAATACCCGCCTCTTGCATGATGCTAACTGCTCTGGGATTTAACCCGTGGGTTTCTATACCTGCACTGTAAACCGAAACATTTTGACCGCCAAAAAACTGCATATAACCGTGTGCCATTTGGCTTCGACATGAATTTCCGGTACAGAGAATTAAGATGTTTTTCATAGACTACGAAATAACAGTTATTAAAATAATTAAAGGTTTTCCCTAAGTTAAATTAACTTAAAAAATGAGCCTTATCCATCAATTGTTTGATTTTGGATAGAATTACTTCGCTCAATCTCAGGTGGCTTTGTGTGGTCCATCCCGCAACGTGGGGTGAGAGAATAACCCGATTACTCGCTGTCAAAAACTGCCAATCGTCAGATTGCTCAATATTTAAATCAAAAGCAGCAGTTTCTATATCAAGCACATCTAGACACGCTCCTTTGACTTTATTGGCTTTGAGCCCATTAACGAGATGTTCAATAACCACTTGGTTGCCACGGGCGGTATTGATAAGCCAAAATGACTTTTTCATATTGCCGATAAATACATGGTTGACGTATTGTTGCGTGCTTTCGTTCAAGGGCAGGTGAATGCTAACTACATCTGCTTGATTGTGAATTGTTTTGAGCGGCACTTGCTCGGCATATGCATCTCCCACATTATTTAGAATGTCGTGACACAAAACCTTAACGTCAAAACCAGCCAACTTACGTGCAAACTGTTTGCCGGTATGCCCATAGCCAATAATCCCGATTGTTTTTCCGCCTAATTCCTCGCCGCGATTTGCTTCCCTTTGCCACTTGCCTGTGCGTACTTCTTTATTGCCTTGTGGCAATTTGTTCAGTAGGCTTAACAGCATGCCTAATGCATGTTCGCCAACAGATGGGCTGTTGCCTTCTGGCGCAGCCAATACCGCTATGTTCATTGTCGCTGCTGCATTAACGTCAATATTTTCTAGGCCTGAACCCACACGAGCAATAAACCTTAATTTTTTGGCTTTTTGTAAAAAGGGCTTGTCAATTGGGAACCGACTCCTAATCACCAAGCCGTGATACTGCGCGATGTCTTGTGCAATGACTTCTTTTGAAGATTGGGTATCTACAATGTTTTCAAATCCCAAAACTGCCAATTGTTCTGCGAGAATGGGGTGGTTTTCGTCTAGGTGTAAAATGCGCATCATGCTAAAAGCCTAAAATGACCTTGGCAATATAAAAGAATAGGAAAATGCCAAAAATATCGTTACTTGTTGTGATAAAAGGTCCCGTGGCTATGGCCGGGTCAATATTGTTACGGTCTAGAATGATGGGTACAAAGGTTCCAACAAGTGCAGAGACCACAATTACACACAACATGGACAAAGCTATGGTAAGGCTAATGGAAGTTTCAAGCCCAGTGAAATACCCAAATAGCAGCAAGAGTGTGCTTAAAGCGATTCCGTTGATAAGGCTAAGCCCCACTTCTTTCATTAACCGATTAAACAGGCTTCCTTTTACAATATCATTTGCCAAACCTTGAACAATTATGGCCGAGGATTGAACTCCGACATTTCCTGCCATTGCCGCAATAAGCGGCGTAAAGAAGAAAAGTGTTTTATAGGATGGATGTTGCATTACTTGCTCAAAGCCCTCCAAAATAAACACACTGCCCAAACCGCCAATAAGTCCTAAAATCAGCCATGGCAAACGCGCACGTGTCAGCTCTACGATGCTGTCATCGGCTTCTACGTCAGAGGCAATACCAGCAGCCAATTGGTAGTCTTTGTCTGCTTCTTCTTTGATAAAATCTACAATATCATCAATCGTAATTCTTCCGAGTAATTTCTTTTCGTCATCTACAACGGGGACCGCCTCCAAATCGTATTTAGCCATAAGCTTGGCTACTTCCTCGCCTTGTTCGCTGATGTTGACATAATCAACCTTAGGGATATAAACGCTTTTGACCTTGGCCTTGTCATTTGCAGTAAGTAAGTCTTTTAGCGATAGGCGGCCTATCAGTTTGTTTTCATCATCAACTACATAAATGGAATGTACTCTTTTGACTTCTGAAGCTTGTGTTCGCATTTCACGTACACATTTGGTAACCGTCCAATTTTCATTGACTTTGACCAATTCTTTTGCCATCAAACCACCTGCCGAGTCTTCGTCATAGGTAAGCAGTTCTTGAATGTCTTGAACTCGCTCTTCATCTTCTATTTGTGCAATTACCTCGGCTTGTCGCTCTTCGGGTAGTTCTGCAATCAAATCCACCGCATCATCGGTGTCCAGTTCTTCTACTTCTTCGGCAATTTCCTTAACCGAAAGCAATTCAAGGATGGATTCTCGAATGTCTTCGTCAACTTCTGTTAATACGTCGGAAGTTTTTTCAGAATCGAGTAGTTTAATTAAATAAATACCCTCATCAATGGAGAGTTCGTCAACGATTTCGGCTAAATCGGCATAGTGGTATTCACCAGCGCGTTTTTTTAATGCATTGGCATTGCGCTGCTCAATGTCGCTTTTGAATTGCGATAGGATTTCGTCATTGAGTTGAAAGGGTGTCATCAGCTATTTTTTGTGTCAACAATATAAATTCCGATACACCCAAGCGCTCTGGGCGTTCATCAAAGATACTATCTTCTTTTAAACTAGCCGAAAGCCCAAAGGATTTTAGGCTATTACGCAAGGTTTTTCGGCGTTGCTGAAAGGCTGTTTTGACAACCCTAAAAAAGAGTTTGTCATCACAGGGCAATGCATAGTCCGCCTTACGCTTCAGGCGAATAACAGCGGAAGCTACTTTTGGGGGTGGGTCAAAAACAAACCGCGACACATTAAACAGGTATTCTGTCTCGAAAAAGGCTTGCGTTAATACCGACAAAATGCCATAGGCTTTGCTACCCGGTTTTTCACAGATACGCGCTGCAACCTCTTTTTGAAACATACCCGCAAATTCGGGTACTCGTGTTCGTTGCTCAATTACGCGGAATAAAATTTGACTTGAAATATTATAGGGAAAGTTTCCAATAACAGCTACTTGCGCATCAAAATGATCGGCAAGTGCCATTTTCAAAAAATCACCCTCCAAGATACGCTCTTCTAATTGGCTGAAATGAGATTTTAGGTAATCTACAGATTCGGTATCGATTTCAATTACGTGCGTGGTAAATGGCTTTTCCAGTAGGTATTGTGTAAGTACGCCCATACCGGGACCAACTTCAAGCACATGCTTATAGCCATCTCCAGAGAGGGTATCGGCAATGTTTTGCGCAATGTTTAGGTCGGTTAAAAAGTGTTGTCCGAGGTATTTTTTTGGGCGAACACTCATGCGTATGACTTCAAAAACTCCAAACGACTGGCAAAAGCCACCCAGTCTTGAGGAAATACACGATATAGTTTTTGCAGTACGAGTTGATGCCCTATTTCGTTTACCCAACGCAAGTGTTCGGGCTCTGCACAATAGAATTGCATGCTAAACGTGGTTCCTTTGATGGGTTCAGCTCCATCTACAAACTCGACACGCAACAAGTCTATTTGCTGTACGTTTTTGGCAATTTCGGGTAGTAGCTCTTTGTCAACATGTGTTGCCCAATCTTTTTCAATATTAGGTTCAACGATAAAGGTGATGTTGTAAATCTGCATTTCAGTTGATGATGTCAAACCCAGTGTAGGGCACAAGTGCTTTTGGTATGTGTATGCCATCAGCCTTTTGATGGTTTTCCAACAGTCCTGCCACTATACGCGGTAGTGCAAGCGCACTTCCGTTGAGCGTATGCGCCAGTTGTTTTTTGCCGTCTTTCCCTTTGTAGCGCAGTTTTAATCTATTGGCTTGAAAGGATTCAAAATTGGAAACAGAACTCACTTCCAGCCAGCGATTTTGGGCTGTAGAAAACACCTCAAAATCATAGGTTAGGGCAGCGGTAAATCCAAGGTCGCCTCCACAAAGGCGTAGTATGCGGTAAGGCAAATCCAAGGAAGACAACAGCTTTCCCACATGATTGACCATTTCGTCCAAAGCCGCATAAGATTGCTCAGGATGTGATATGCGAACCACTTCCACTTTGTCAAACTGATGCAGACGATTGAGCCCGCGAACATGTGCGCCATAGCTCCCCGCTTCACGTCTAAAACATGGGGTATAGGCGGTGAGTTTAACTGGTAATTCATCTTCTTGAATCAGACTGTCACGGTATAGGTTTGTGACAGGCACCTCGGCGGTTGGTATTAGGTATAAGTCATCTTCTGTGACGTGATACATTTGACCCTCCTTATCTGGCAATTGCCCGGTACCTAACCCAGATGCTTCATTTACCAAATGGGGTACTTGTACCTCGCCATAGCCAGCAGCGGTATTAAAGTCTAAGAAATAATTGATTAGTGCACGCTGTAGCTTGGCGCCTTTTCCAGTATAGACGGGAAATCCAGCGCCTGTAATTTTTGCGCCCAATTCAAAGTCGATGAGCTTGTATTTTTTCGCCAATTCCCAATGCGGCAACGCATTATCGTCTAAGGCTGGGATACTTCCTTTTTGAAAAACTTCTTCGTTGTCTTCATCAGAATTTCCACTCGGAACACTTGGGTGTGGAATGTTGGGCAACTGATACAGCACTTCTTGTAACTGCTTAGAGACTTCCTGAAGCTTATCTTGAAGTTCTTTTGAGTTGGTCTTGAGTGCAGCGGACTCTTGTTTTTTGGCAGCAGCTTCTTCACCAGCACCTTGTTTGAACAGCTGGCCAATTTCTTTGGCGATGGCATTGGCTTGCGCTAGGGTTTGGTCAAGTGTTGCTTGCGTAGCACGTCGTTCTTCGTCCAAGGACAGCAAGACCTTCAATTGCGGCGCTGCGTCAATGTTGCGTTTTTGCAACCCAGCCACCACTTGGTCAAAATGTTCACGAACGTGTGCAGGAATCAGCATAATCGTATTTTTTACAAAGGTAAAGTTTTGTAGGCAGTCAGAATAAAATCCTTGTCTTTTTCCAACTGTTCTTGTAAGTCTGCCATAGAATCAAATTTTACTTCGTCTCTAACGCGGTCTAGCAAAGCTACTTGAATCCTTTGGTCATACAAGTTGCCAGACCAATCGATAACATGCACTTCTATGCTCTGTTGTTGGCCGTTTACTGTGGGATTTGTACCGATATTCATCATGCCCAAATACCATTTGTTTTCTATGTTCACTTGTGCAGCGTAAACCCCTTTTTTAGGAATTATTTTATCTGAGTTATCAACCCAGATATTCGCTGTTGGAAATCCAATGGTTCTCCCTTTTTCTTGCCCTTTGACAACAGTCCCTGTTAGGGTAAAGGGGTGACCCAAATAGGCGTTTGCAGTTGCGATATCGCCATCTGACAAAGCCGCCCTAATTTTGGTTGAGCTTATGGAAATATTATCCAATTGCTGGGCACTGATTTGGGTAACGCCAAAATCATAGATATTGCCGAAATGTTCGAGATCATCTACGGCAGCTGCCCTGTTTTTTCCAAACCGGTGGTTGTGGCCAATAACAATTTCTTTGGTATTGAGCATGTCTAGTAGCATGGCTTCAACATATGCTGCGGCACTCAATTGTGAAAAGCTTTTTGTGAACGGATGCACCACCACATGATCTAGACCAAGACGCTCTAATGTAGCAGCACGCTCTTCTAATGTTTGAATGAGCGGCATGGGCGCATTGGGTTGAAGTACTTTCCTTGGATGTGGATCAAAAGTCAACAATACAGCAGCAAGCCCTGATTTTTTTGCCCTTTCCACCACTTGCGTTATGATTTCTTGATGTCCCAAGTGTACGCCGTCAAACGTTCCCACGGTAACGATGGTTTTTTTTGAAGTTGAAAACGTGGCGCTATCTCTAATTATGCTCATGCGGGGTCTAGGGCATTTCCATTAAACGTATTCATGGCATTTGATGCGCCATCACTTACAAAAGACAAACTTGCTTGCGCTGCTTTGTCTACACCAAAGGGAAGTAGCTTTGCCTCATCTGCGGCCCACGGCTGCAAAACAAAATCAACTTGCCTGCCCCTGCCAAAAGCCGAGCCAATCCCAAAACGCAGTCTTGCATAGGCTGTTGTATTCAATTGGTCGCAGATATCTTGTAGGCCGTTGTGCCCCCCAGCAGATCCTTTTTGTCGCATTCTCAAGGTTCCGAAGTCCAAGTGGATATCGTCTGTGATGACCAATACATTTTTTAAGGGAATGTTTTTTTGTTTCAACCAGTAGCGCACGGCTTTTCCGCTTCTGTTCATAAAGGTACTTGGCTTTAATAGGTAAACTGTTTTTCCTTTATGCTTGAAATGGGCTAGGTCGCCCAAGCGCAGGGTTTCGAAACGGATTTCTTTTTGTTTGGCTACTTCGTCAAGCACCTCAAAACCGATGTTGTGTCGGGTACCGCTGTATTCGGAACCTATGTTGCCCAAACCAACAAGTAAGTAAGATTTCATAGCCGTTTCATTTTTTTTGGCTGATGAAAAAAAAGGAATGCGAAGTTTCATCAGTGTAAAAATAAAAAAAGCATCCCAGTGTTTCGTAGGATGCTTTTAAAAAATTGATTTATTTCGATCTATTCTTCTGCAGAAGCGCCTCCTTCAGTACTTCCTTCAGCACCTTCTTCAGCACCTTCAGCACCTTCTTCAGCGCCTTCCACTTCATCTTCAATTTGAAGGGAGACTCTAGATGTACGCACTTGACATACAACAGTGTTGTCTGGGTGTAAGAATTTGAATTTTTCGTCAGCTACTTCTGTAACATACAGCTTGTCTCCAAGCTCAAGTTCAGAAATATCTGCTTCGATAGTGTCTGGCAAATCGGCTGGTAAAGCACGCACTCTAAGCTTACGCTTGTTACGACTTAATACCCCACCTGAGTTAAGTACACCTGGCGCTGCTCCTTTAATTACAACAGGAATATTCATAGAAACTTCCTTGTCGTCAAATAATTGATAAAAGTCAATGTGTAGAATTTTATCAGAAACAGGGTGAAACTGAATGTCCTGCAAAATGGCATTAAACGTTCCGTTATCGCCTAGGTCGATAACCACCGTATGCGCATTAGGAGTATATACAAGCTTGGCAAACGCTCTTTCGTCTGCAGCAAAGTGCACTGGCGCTTCCCCTCCGTATAATACGCAAGGAACCTCTCCAGCATTACGTAGGGCTTTGGTAGCTACCTTGCCCACGCTTTCTCTTTTAGATCCGTTGATGGTAATTGATTTCATATTTATTATTTATTACATGATAAATTTGCTTGAGATAGACTCGTTGTGGTGTACATTATACATCACTTCAGCAAACAATTGAGCACAGCTCAATACTTTAATTTTTTTACTCTTTTTCGCAAGCGGTATAGAGTCTGTTACGATGAGTTCAGATAATTCTGACGCCTCAACACGCTCGTAGGCTTCGCCTGAAAGTAGCGGGTGTGTACAGACTGCGCGTACGCTCTTGGCGCCGCGTTCCATCATAAGGTCAGCTGCACGTGTCAACGTTCCTGCAGTATCGACCATATCGTCTACCAATACAACGTTTTTACCTTTTACATCTCCAATGAGTTCCATATGAGAAATGATGTTGGCTTTTTTGCGTTGCTTGTAACAGATAACAACATCACTTTCCAAAAACCTCGAATAGGCATATGCTCTTTTTGAACCGCCCATATCGGGTGAGGCTATGGTAAGGTTATCAAGTTTTAATGACTTGAGGTATGGTAAAAACAATGAGGATGCAAATAAATGATCTACGGGTTTTTCAAAGAACCCTTGAATTTGATCGGCATGCAAATCCATAGTGATGATGCGTGTAGCACCAGCTGTTTCTAACAATTTGGCTACTAATTTAGCGCCTATTGGAACCCTTGGCTTGTCTTTGCGGTCTTGTCTTGCCCAACCAAAATAAGGCATCACGGCAGTAATATGTCGTGCTGAAGCACGTTTTGCCGCATCTAACATCAGTAACATTTCCATCAGATTATCCGAAGTGGGGTTGGTGGAACCTATAATAAATATACGTGAGCCACGCACCGATTCTTCGAAAGAAGGTTGGTATTCACCATCGCTATAGCGGGTAAATAAAACGTTGCCCATAGGTATGCCGTACTGCTTGGCAATTTGCTTACCTAGGGTTTTTGATTGCGAGCACGCAAATATCTTCGATTCGATGGTTGTTTTTCCCATAGTTTTTTGTGCGGGCTGCAAATGTAGGAATTTATTTGAGGCTGCATAAATGCTTGACTGTTTTTTCTTGGCAAGCATTAAAAATATTGGCTACATTTGCCGTCCGTTTGCTTCTCGAAAAAGAGAAAAGTATTGGAAATCAGGTGTTGGTAAGCAGCAATTGCTCAGCATCAGAGACCAATTGACATAATGCCTCGGTGGCGGAATTGGTAGACGCGCCGGATTCAAAATCCGGTTCTGCAAGGAGTGTGGGTTCGATTCCCACCCGAGGTACTTTAAACCCAGCGCATTGCGCTGGGTTTTCTGTATAAAAATATGCGTTACCGCAACCCATTTATATCATACTGCGACACAAAATTCCATATCAGCGTAGCGGTGTCTTGTCCCTGGTAGCTTGCTGTAAACCAATTGTGCCCACCGCCGATGTATTTGTAATGCGTTACGGCAACACCAGAATCCCCTTGATCATAAACATACC
>QXZR01000021.1 GCA_009886265.1 Flavobacteriaceae bacterium | reverse complement strand
CGAATAAAAATTTTGGAGTCAAAATTATCTTTGTCAATTGATTTCAACGCTTTGATTTGGGTTCTATGCTAGTTTAAAATTACAAAAAAATTTGTTTATTTCGATTTTGCGTGTACTTTTGCCCCTGTAATGAAAACAAATACATATTATTCATCTTTCTACTACTTCTATAACGGGAGGTAGCTGGGTGTATAATAGTTTTCACAAACGAATTTAAAACCCTGAGCTAACGTTCGGGGTTTTTTTATGTGCCAATGGGGCATGAAGTAATAGAAACAATGGAAACAAAAATCGCCATACAAGGAATCAGAGGCTCTTACCACCACGAGGTAGCAGCCCAGCTTTTTGGTGCCAACACGGCACTGGACGAGTGCCTGTCGTTTGATGCCCTCGTTGCAGCGGTTACTTCGGGTGCCGTTAGCCACGGCCTTATGGCCTTGGAAAATTCCATAGCCGGCTCCATTATTCCCAACTACGCCCTTATAGACAAACACAACCTCCATATTGTGGACGAGGCTTATATCCGCATTGAGCACCAGCTTATGGCATTGCCCGGAACGGCTGTTGCAGATATCGCAGAAGTGGCTTCTCATCCCATGGCGCTGTTGCAGTGCAAAGACTTCTTTGCTACCCAACCGCACATCAAACTCATTGAAGATGCCGATACCGCAGAAGTCGCCCAACGCATTGCCGACAAGCAAATCCGCGGCCTTGGCGCCATTGCCTCCAAAACGGCTGCTGCGCTTTACGGACTTGAAATTGTAGCACCCAACATCCACAGTATTGCCAACAATGCTACCCGTTTTGTTGTGGTTAAAACCACGCCCAATAGCTCTGAAGACATCAACAAGGCATCACTGAAATTTGTGCTAGACCACAAACGTGGAAGCCTGGCAGCCGTGCTTAACGTACTCAGCGATTGCAAACTAAACCTCACCAAGATTCAGTCCATGCCGGTGGTGGAAACCCCTTGGAAATACTCCTTTTTTGTGGACGTAACTTTTGATGAAGTGGCCTTTTATACCAAGACCATTCAGCTGCTGGAAATCATGACCGAATCGCTAAAAGTATTGGGAACCTATAAAAACCAACGTATCTCATGAGAGCTGCTAACAGACTAAATAGCGTCCAAGAATACTACTTTTCACGTAAGCTGCGTGAGGTGCGTCAACGCATTGGCAGTGGGCAAGACGTCATCAATATGGGTATTGGCAGTCCAGACCTGCCGCCACCCGCAGCGGCCCTATCGGCCCTAACGGAAAGCCTATCGCAGCCCACGGCACATAAATACCAAAGCTACCAAGGTACTCCTGCCTTGCGCCAAACCATAGCCACCTACTACCAAGATGCTTTTGACGTAGCGTTAAACCCAGAAAATGAGGTGCTGCCGCTTATGGGTTCTAAAGAAGGTATCATGCATATTTCCATGGCATTCCTCAACCAGGGCGATGGCGTGCTGATTCCCAATCCCGGCTACCCGACCTATGCCTCAGTAACCGAATTGGTGGGTGCGCGAGCCGTTCCCTATACGCTGAGTGCTGCAACAAATTGGTTGCCAAACTTGGAGGAACTCGCAAAACAAGATTTAACAGGCGTAAAGCTGATGTGGGTCAATTACCCACACATGCCAACGGGCGCCAAAGCCGATGCGGTATTTTTAGCCGAATTGGTTGCCTTTGCCAAAACCCACGACTTGCTCATCATCAACGACAATCCCTATGCCAACATCCTAAACGATGCGCCCATGAGCTTGCTTCAAGTACCTGGTGCCAAGGAAGTAGCCTTAGAGTTGCAATCCTTGAGTAAGGCGTACAATATGGCCGGCTGGCGTGTGGGTATGGTGTGCGGAAGTGCAGCCCATATTCAAGATATTTTAAAGGTAAAAAGCAATATGGACTCGGGTATGTTCTTTGGTCTGCAACAAGGCGCTATGGCTGCCTTAGCACAAGGCACAGCTTGGTTTTCGGAGCTTAACGCGACCTATCGCAGCAGAAGAGAACTTATTTGGCAACTTGCTGAGGCTTTGGGTACCACCTTTGAGCGTGATACTGCAGGTATGTTTGTTTGGGCAAAACTCCCCGAAGGTGCGTTGGATAGCGAAGCCTACATAGACGCTTTGCTGGAGGAACACCATATTTTTATTGCTCCCGGAACCATTTTTGGAACCGCAGGGGAGGGCTATGTCCGCTTTTCACTTTGCGTAACCGAAGCCCGTATTCAAGAAGCCTTAAAACGCATTGCATCATGAACGTAAGTTTTGTAGGTATCGGATTGATGAACGGCTCGCTGTCGCTAGATTTGCAGCGCCTATATCCCGATGCGGTCATGCAGGGGATCAGCAGAAAAGAGGCCACGCTAAGCCGTGCGCTTGATTTGGGATTGATTCACAAAACAGGCGATCTAGACCACTTGCAAGATGCCGATTGGGTATTTGTGTCTATTCCTGTAGAGGCTATTGCTTCACTGCTTCCCCGAATTTTAGATGCTATAGGCGAACAGACGCTCGTTGTGGATTTTGGTTCTACCAAAGCGGCCATTTGTGAAGCCGTAAAACACCACCCCAAGCGCGCGCAGTTTTTAGCAGCTCACCCCATCGCGGGAACGGAATATTCAGGGCCCGATGCAGCTGTGCTAGAGCTCTATAAGAACAAAACGATTATGCTATGCGAGACCGCACACACCCGTGTTGCGCTGTTGGACAAGGCAAAAAAATTATTCGGCCAGTTGGAAATGAATATCCGTGAGATGGATCCTGTGGAACACGACAAGCATATTGCGTATGTGTCGCACCTGTCGCATATCACTTCCTTTATGCTTGGCAAAACCGTGTTGGAAAAAGAAACCGACGAACAAAACATCTTTGATATGGCTGGCAGTGGATTTGCGTCTACAGTGCGCTTGGCCAAGAGTTCACCCGAAATGTGGATGCCCATTTTTGCCCAAAACAAACACAACGTTTTGGAATCACTAACGGAATACATTTCAAATCTGAATGCGTTCAAGGACAAACTGGCGGCAGATGCCCACGCAGAACTGCTTGCCGAAATGAAAGACATCAATAAGATAAAATCAATATTAGAACATAAATAAATACAACCATGGAAAATAATCCAAAAATGCGTCAATGGCTTAACAATTTTGAGCTGGACCACCCTTTAGTAATCGCAGGACCTTGTAGTGCTGAAACCGAAGAGCAAGTGCTTAAAATCGCACATCAACTCAAAGACACAGACGTTACTGCTTATCGCGCAGGGATCTGGAAGCCACGTACCCGCCCCGGAAACTTCGAGGGTGTAGGTGCCATTGGCCTTAAGTGGTTGCAACGTGTTAAAGAAGAAACAGGACTCATGACATGTACTGAGGTGGCCAACCGCGCCCACGTGCAACTGGCATTGGAGCACGACATAGACGTGTTGTGGATAGGTGCCCGCTCAACGGTAAGTCCGTTTATCGTACAAGAAATTGCCGATGCCCTAGAAGGTACCGACAAGATTGTATTGGTCAAAAACCCTGTAAACCCAGACTTGTCTTTATGGCTAGGGGGGATTGAGCGTTTGTACACGGCCAACATCAAAAACCTAGGGGTGATTCACAGAGGCTTCTCTACCTATGAAAAAACAAAATACCGCAACAACCCAGAATGGCAAATCGTAGTGGAGCTACAAAACAGATTCCCTGATCTGCCGTTAATTTGTGATCCTTCGCACATTGCGGGACGTCGTGATATTTTACAAGACATCTGCCAAACGGCACTTGACCTAAACTTTGACGGTTTGATGATAGAGTCACACTGGGATCCTGACAATGCTTGGAGTGATGCTGCGCAGCAGATTACACCAGATACGCTGATTCAAATGATGGATGATTTAAAAATCCGCAAAGAAACAGACGACGATGCCGAATACAAAAACAAGCTTAACACCATGCGTACGCAAATTGACGTGATTGATGCCAGTTTGTTGGAAAGCTTGAGCAAACGTATGAAAATTGCCAATGGAATTGGAGAACTCAAAAAATCGCACAATGTGGCGGTATTGCAGTCCAAGCGTTGGAACGAGATTTTGGGGAAAATGATTTTGGACGGAGATGAAAGGGGCTTAAGCGAGGAATTTATCCTGCGCATATTTAAGGCCATCCACCAAGAATCCATCAACCACCAAGAAGAGATCATCAACGGTTAATGTGTATAAACCAAAAATCCGTTAATTTGGCTGTATGACAGGCGTCGTATACAAATCAACGGGAAGCTGGTATCACGTAAAAGATGCCCAGGGGAAACTTATCCCCTGTCGCATCAAAGGGAAGTTCCGCATTGAGGGACTTACCAGCACCAATCCTGTGGCCGTTGGCGATGTGGTGGAGGTTACACTCAAAGACACCCAAGACGGACAGGAAGGCGTGATTACCGATATTCAAACACGCAAGAATTACATCGTGCGCAAGTCTGTGAATCTGTCCAAACAAATTCATATCATTGCCGCCAATATCGACTGTGCTTTTTTATTGGTAACCCTTAATAATCCACCTACCTATCCTGCCTTTATCGATCGGTTTTTAGCCACCGCAGAGGCCTATGGAATTGAAACAGTATTGCTTTTTAACAAAGAGGATAGCTATAGTACTTCCGATACCGAGCAAATGCGCAGCATGAAAAAGCTGTATGAAAATATTGGATATACCTGCTTGGAGATTTCTGCCTTAAAGGGGACAAATTTGGAAGCTGTCAAAACAATGATGGAGGGCAAAACCTGTATGCTCTCTGGACACAGTGGGGTAGGGAAATCGACCTTGGTGAATGCCTTAGCACCAGAATTAAACATCAAGACGGCAGACATCTCTGCCCAGCACCAACAAGGACAACATACCACCACCTTTGCCGAAATGCACGATTTGGATTTTAATGCCCGCATTGTGGATACGCCTGGGATTCGTGGCTTTGGTCTTGTGAATATGGAAGCAGCAGAAATGGGCGACTACTTTCGCGAATTTTTTTCTATAAAAGACGCTTGTAAGTTTAACAACTGCCTACACCTAGAGGAGCCCAAATGTGCTGTTAAAGCAGCCGTTGAAGCGGGTGAAATAGCCGCATCACGATATAAGAGTTATGTGCAAATGCTGGCAGGAGAAGATCAGCACTATCGAACTGATTTTTGGGATTCATGAGAGCCGTACTACAACGTGTATCGTCAGCCAAAGTAACGGCTAACAAAACCCATGAGGCAAGCATTGGGCACGGTTTGCTGGTGCTGTTGGGCATCACACAATCCGATACTGATGAAGACCTAGATTGGCTCCTCAATAAAATCATCAATATGCGTATTTTCAACGACGAAGCCGCCGTGATGAACAAGAGTGTGCTAGATGTTGCTGGCGAATTGTTAGTCATTAGTCAGTTTACGCTTTATGCGCAAACCAAAAAAGGCAACAGACCTTCTTACATTCGGGCAGCAGGCCATGAAATAGCCGTTCCGCTTTACGAGCAATTTTTACAAAAAGCGGCTCAGCTTATGGGAAAACCCGTACAGAGCGGTATTTTTGGTGCAGATATGCAAATCGATTTGATAAACGATGGTCCTGTGACGATTATCATCGATTCAAAAAACAAAGACTTATGAATATTCAAGATGCCCAAAAAGCCGTTGATGCATGGATTGAAAAACACGGCGTCCGTTACTTTAACGAGTTGACCAATATGGCGCAACTGACCGAGGAGGTAGGGGAAGTAGCCCGCATTATTGCACGCAGATATGGCGAGCAATCTGAAAAGGAAAGCGACAAGGGCAAGGACTTGGGCGAAGAATTAGCCGATGTGCTTTTTGTGTTGCTTTGTCTGGCCAATCAAACCGATACCGATTTGCAAGCAGCATTTGACAAAAAACTAAACCTAAAGGCATCTCGTGACCACGACCGTCACCACAACAATCCCAAGCTACGTTCATGAGCAGCATAAGACTCACACACGCTTCACAAATACTTGACGGCAACTGCCAGATAACGGGTTCCAAAAGTGAATCCAACCGCCTGTTGATACTCCAAGCATTATTTCCAAAATTGGCCTTGGATAACCTGTCCAATTCCGATGACACCCAAGCCATGCAACGCGGACTTGCTTCTAAAGACCAGACTATTGATATTGGACACGCTGGAACTACCATGCGCTTTTTGACTTCCTATTTTGCCACAACTCCAGGCGTGGAAAAAGTACTTACCGGCTCGAAGCGGATGCAAGAGCGCCCCATCAAACTATTGGTGGATGCATTGCGTTCCATTGGAGCAGCTATTGAATACGTAAAAAATGAAGGCTACCCGCCATTGCTTATTTCGGGCAAGGCCATAAGCACCACAAGGGTTTCCTTGGCTGCTAATGTGAGTAGTCAATACATTACCTCGTTGATGTTGGTTGCTCCCAAGCTGCCCAACGGATTAGAGATCGTCTTGGAAGGCGAAATCACCTCTGTGCCTTATATCAACATGACCTGCGCACTTTTGCAACGCGTGGGTATAGACGCCACTTTCTCGGGCCAAAGCATTCGTGTTTTGCCACAACAAAGCATTGACGCCAAAACCCTTACGGTGGAGTCTGACTGGAGTTCTGCGTCCTACCATTTTAGCATGGTTGCCTTGGCGCAATCAGCGGATGTGTCCATCAATAGCTATGTGCCCAACAGCCTGCAAGGCGATAGTGTGTTGGTTGATATCTATGCCCAATTGGGCGTGACCGCAACGTTTGACGGACACAAACTGCAACTGACGAAATCCGACAAGGTGCAATCGCATATTGCGCTAGATTTAATCAAAGCACCCGATATTGCACAAACCATTGCTGTTACGTGCTACGGCTTGGGTGTTTCCTGTGATTTGACGGGGCTACACACCCTAAAAATCAAAGAAACCGATCGGTTGGTGGCTTTGCAAAACGAATTGACCAAACTGGGGGCAAACATCCGCATTACGGAAGACAGCCTTCATCTCGATGCTCGAAAAGGCGATATTGTTGCTGATGTTGCCATAGACACCTACCACGACCACCGTATGGCCATGGCTTTTGCGCCCTTGGGCCTTAGTGTTCCCATCGTGATAAACGACGCTGATGTGGTAACCAAATCCTACCCAAGCTTTTGGGATGACCTGATCTCACTAGGTTTTTTCATCGATTCCGATAAATAATCGGTCAAATCCTTGACAACCCCTATGCTGGTGCAGTATATTAGCGCCTTGAAAAAATTGATATGAAACTCTCTCACTTTAACTTTGATCTTCCAGAAGATTTACTAGCCGAACACCCAGCAGAACACCGCGATGAGTCAAAACTCATGGTTTTGCACCGTGAAACGCAAACCATAGAGCACAAAACTTTTAAAGACATTACCGAATATTTCGACGAAGGTGACGTGATGGCGCTCAACAACACCAAGGTATTCCCGGCACGCTTGATGGGTAACAAAGAGAAAACAGGAGCCAAGATTGAGGTATTCTTGCTAAGAGAGTTAAATAAAGAACAACGTCTTTGGGATGTGTTGGTTGATCCGGCAAGAAAAATCCGTATTGGTAACAAGCTTTATTTTGGTGCAGACGAATCGTTGGTAGCAGAGGTAATTGACAATACCACATCACGCGGTAGAACACTGCGCTTTTTGTTTGACGGAAGCTATGATGAGTTTCGCGTTAAGTTAAAAGAGCTAGGACAAACGCCATTGCCCAAATACATCAAACGTGCAGAAGAAGATTTTGACCGTGAGCGCTACCAAACCATTTATGCTAAGCATGAAGGAGCAGTAGCTGCGCCCACAGCAGGACTTCACTTTTCCAAGCACGTATTGAAGCGTTTAGAGATTAAAGGGGTTGACTTGGCTGAACTTACGCTTCACGTTGGTTTGGGTACGTTTAACCCTGTTGAGGTTGAAGATCTTTCCAAACACAAAATGGATTCTGAAGAATTGACCATTGATGCGAGTTCAGCGGACATGGTGAACAAGGCTAAAGCCGCAGGTCACCGCATTTGTGCTGTCGGAACAACTTCCATGCGCGCATTAGAATCTTCGGTTTCTTCTAGCGGCACCTTGAATCCATATCAAGGATGGACACATAAATTTATATTTCCACCTTATGACTTTAAGATAGGAGATGCCATGGTTACCAACTTCCACTTGCCAAAATCAACCTTATTGATGATGGTATCTGCGTTTGCTGGACACGATTTCATCAAAAGAGCTTATGATGAAGCCATAAGCCGTAAATATCGCTTTTACTCTTACGGAGACGCGATGCTTATTCTCTAACACCTCATGAGCGAGGTTAAGAGAGATATACGTCGTTGCACAAAGGAAGAAATATGTTCTTTTTTTGTCTCACACAACGCACCTTCTTTTCACGGCAATCAAGTGTATGAATGGTTGTGGCAAAAGGCAGCAATTGATTTCGATCAAATGACCAACCTTTCGAAGGCACACCGTGCTTTGCTCGATCAGCACTTTAAAATCAATCACACCAATATTGCAAAAGTGCAAATTAGCGATGATGGCACCATCAAAAATGCGGTGCGCCTTTATGACGATAAGGTGGTGGAATCTGTTTTGATTCCTGCCAAGACCCGTTCCACGGCTTGTGTTTCCAGCCAGGTGGGTTGTAGCCTTGACTGTACTTTTTGTGCCACTGCCCAACTCAAAAGGATGCGCAACCTCAATCCAGACGAGATTTTTGACCAAGTGGCCATGTTGAACAAGCAAAGCTTGGAGCATTTCGAACGTCCGCTTTCCAATATTGTTTTTATGGGAATGGGTGAGCCCATGATGAATTATCCCAATGTGATGAAGGCTATTGCCAAAATCACGAGCACAGAGGGAATGGGCATGTCTCCAAGACGTATTACCGTTTCCACTTCGGGCATTCCCAAGATGATCATCAAAATGGCCGACGAACATCCGCGCTTTAAGTTGGCGGTTTCCCTGCACAGCGCCATTGAAGAAACCCGAAACGAAATCATGCCGTTCAGTACTTCTTTCCCGCTTACGGACTTGCAAGATTCTATACAATACTGGTTTAGCAAGACCAAGGAGCGTGTTACTTACGAGTATGTGGTTTGGAAAGATATTAACGACAGTAAAGCTGAAATCGATGCCTTGGTAAGGTTTTGTAAAAAGACCCCGTCAAAGGTTAATTTGATCGAATACAATCCTGTGGGCAACGATCAGTTTAACCAGGCCGATGACGATGCCATTAATCAGTATGTCAACGCACTTGAAAAAAGCCATATTCCGGTGACCATAAGACGTTCGCGTGGCAAAGATATTGATGCAGCTTGTGGGCAATTGGCCAATAAAACCTAGCTGGATATTCAAAAGCAGTTGCTTAGCAAATTGCTAAAACACTATATTGTATCTTTATGCCCCAATGAAAATTGTAGATCAGCTTAAAAAACCCATTGCCAAAGAGATGGAGCTATTTGAGGACAAGTTTTCCTCATCTATGCGTTCGCACGTGGCACTTCTTAATCGCATTACATACTATATCGTCAATCGCAAGGGAAAGCAAATGCGCCCGATGTTTGTTTTTATGGTGGCCAAAATGCTAGAAGAAAAAGAGGTTAACGAACGCTGCTACCGCGCTGCTTCTGTAATAGAGCTTATTCACACCGCCACGCTTGTTCACGACGATGTTGTGGACGAAAGCTACCAGCGCCGTGGATTCTTTTCTATCAATGCACTGTGGAAAAATAAAATTGCCGTGTTGGTGGGCGATTACTTGCTTTCAAAAGGCTTGCTGCTCTGTATCGATCATAAAGATTTTGATTTGTTAGAAATAATATCCATTGCCGTTCGTGAAATGAGTGAGGGGGAATTGTTGCAAATTGAGAAAACCCGAAGATTGGATATAGACGAGTCCATTTATATGGAGATTATCCGTCAAAAAACAGCCACATTGATTGCTTCTTGTTGTGCACTTGGCGCCGCATCGGTTCATGCCAGTGCCGAAACCGTTGAGCAATTGCGTCAGTTTGGTGAAGATATCGGCATCGCTTTTCAAATAAAAGACGACCTCTTTGACTACGGCGAGACCAAAATCGGAAAGCCTACGGGAATTGATATCCGTGAGAAAAAAATGACCCTTCCGCTCATTCATGTCATCAACAAGTCGGACAAAAAGCAAAAAAAGTGGTTAATTCAATCTGTTAGACATCACAACAAAGACAAAAAACGTGTCAAGCGTGTCATTGCTTTTGTCAAAGAACAGGGTGGATTGGACTATGCGACTGCGCAAATGCACGCCTATAAAGACAAGGCATTGGCGCAACTTCACGGCTTTCCAAAAAACGAATTTCGCGATGCACTAGAAGAAATGGTGCGTTATGTGATTGAGCGTAAGAAATAACGTTGCCGAATTACGTATTTTAGAGCTCATTTTATTCTGTGATACATAAATCCACCATAGACGCTGTTTTTGACACTGCCCGCTTAGAGGAGGTTATTGGTGATTTTGTACAGCTTAAAAAGTCGGGTGCTAACTTCAAAGGACTAAGCCCATTTACAGACGAGCGTTCTCCGAGTTTTATGGTATCTCCTGTAAAGCAAATCTGGAAAGATTTTTCCAGCGGTAAGGGTGGTAATGTGGTTGCCTTCTTGATGGAGCACGAACATTTTTCCTATCCAGAAGCCATACGCTACTTGGCTAAAAAATACAATATTGACATTGAGGAAACTGAGCAGAATGATGAGCAAAAAGCTGCTGCCAGTGCACGTGAAAGCATGTATTTGGTCAGCACCTATGCTGTAAGTTTCTTTGAAGCGTCCATGTGGGATACCACACAGGGAAAAGCCATTGGCTTGAGTTATTTCAAAGAGCGTGGCTTTAGCGAGGAAACCATTCGCTTTTTTCAACTGGGCTATTCGCCTGACACGTGGAGTGCGCTTACAGATGCAGCGCAAAAAGCAGGCTATCAGCTTGATTTTTTAGAGAAAACCGGTCTTAGCATTGTCAAGGGCGACAAAAAATTTGATCGCTTTAAGGGGCGTGTTATGTTTCCCATTCACAGCATGTCGGGTCGTGTGTTGGGTTTTGGTGGACGCATACTGACCCAAGACAAAAAGGCAGCCAAATACATGAACTCGCCGGAAAGCGAGATCTACAATAAAAGTAAGGTGCTCTATGGCTTGTATCAAGCAAAGCAAACCATAGCCAAAGAAGACAATTGTTATTTGGTTGAAGGCTATACCGATGTTATCCAAATGTATCAACGCGGTGTTAAGAATGTGGTTTCATCGTCAGGTACCGCTCTAACGCCCGAGCAAATTCGCCTTATTGGCAGGCTTACCAAAAACATCACGGTATTGTTTGATGGCGATCCCGCGGGGCTTCGTGCATCGCTACGTGGTATAGATTTGATTTTGGAGGCGGGTATGAATGTGCGTGTCTGTATGTTTCCAGAAGGAGAAGATCCAGACAGCTTTGCTCGTGAAAACAGTTTTGAAGAAGTACGTGATTTTTTAACCAACAACGCCAAGGACTTTATTCAGTTTAAGGCTGCACTACTGGTTGATGAGGCTGCGCAAGATCCGCTTAAAAAGGCTGAAACCATACGTGAGATGGTGCAGAGTATTGCGAAAATTCCAGACCGAATCAAACAAGAGGTATACGTTAAATCATGTGCTTCCTTGATGGAAATCAGCGAGGAGGTTTTGTTTGCAACCTTGGCGCAAGTATCTCAAAAAAAGGCATCCAAGCCAGTAAGACAAGCACCTAGCCAACCCCTGTCTGTGGTTCCGCAAGAGAAAAAAATCGCTACCGTTAGCACCCGCTTTGAACTGGAGAAGGACATCATCAAAATTTTATTGCTTCACGGGCATGAAGAAGTTGAATTTGAAGAACCGATTTTAAAAACCGATGAAAAATCTGGTGAACTTTCGCTGGTCACTTCAAAAATTACGGCTCGGGTATTTGAAAAAATATATTTGGATTTGCAGCAAGACGAAATTGCATTTTCTACCGCTGTGTTTAAAGGACTGTATCCCAAAGTACTGGCTGCTTTAAACGAAAAATCGGCAATTCAAATGGACACTTTTGTGGCTAATTTGGATCCAAATCTGGCATTAGAAGTTTCAGACTTATTGCTTGAAGATGAATTGCATACCCTTCACGATTGGGAGCGAAAAAACATCTACATAAAAAATAAAAAGGCCAACTTGGCTAGATGGGTTCATGAGGTTATCTTGCGATTCAGATGTCAACTTATTGATGAAAAGGTAGCGGCATTACAAACAGACACTGTCGATGATATTGATAGTCATCACGGAGAACTTTTAGAGGAAATCGTACAGTATCACAAACTCAAAACGGTATTAAGTAGTCGTTTAAACCGGGTGGTTTAATACATGTCTAAATCTATGTGCTGAAGCTTGTTTAGCATTTCAACTAAATTTTTGACTTTAAGTTTTTTCATCAGCCTTGAGCGATACGTACTTACTGTTTTGTCGCTGATACTCAATGATACGGCAATTTCTTTATTACGCTTTCCATTGACCAAAAGACGAAGCACTTGGATTTCTCGTTCAGATAATTGATTAATCAACGCACGTGGATTGGCCCCCGTCTCATTAAAGGCCATGTGTTCTGCCAGTTCGTTGGTGATATAAACACCTCCAGTACTTATTTTCAAGATGGCATCTTTGAGTTTATTCAAAGGATTGTCCTTGCACAAAAACCCTGATGCGCCATATTTGAGTGCACTGATGGCATAAACCTCTTCACTAAGTGTAGTAAATACCAAGAAACGCACGTTTGTGTACTGATCTTTAAGTCTGCGCAGCGTGCGGATGTCTTCAAACCCAGGAAGTTCAATTTCGATTACGACTATATCCACTTTTTTTGAGCCTAGGTGGTCAACCAAATCGCGGTAATGAAGTCCTTTTCCTACAATGCTGATTTCGTTCGAATTGCGAAAGACAGCTTTTAAGCCTTTGTGAACGATTGGATGTGCATCAGCAACAAATACGCGAATCATGAATTATTAGTTGACTATAAAAATAGCAAAAAATAGCCTTTAATAGAGATAAAAATAATTTTCGCAAAAAACTGTTGTTGGGAAGCTATAGCAGTTGCTTCGGAATGCTACAAACGGGTATGGGTTCCATTTTGTGTTTGTTGGCATTGTGATGTGATATAAACACCTCTAAAACACGTGCGTTTTCTCCTACAAAATCTGCTGGAGATTTCCCTGCCGCATGCTGAGTCATCGCCCATTCCAATTGTTCATAGGTGGCGCCCAATTGTTCCTCATCATTTCTGTCATCATCCCAAAGCCCATCTGTTGGAGGTGCGCTTAAAATTGCTTCGTCAACGCCTAAAGTACTTGCCAATGCGCGTACTTGTGTTTTTGACAGGTCTGCAATTGGGCTTAAATCAACACCGCCATCGCCGTATTTGGTATAAAAACCAACACCGAAATCCTCAACTTTATTTCCTGTGCCCGCAACCAAATAACGCTCACAAGCGGCATAATAATAGAGTGTTACCATGCGTAGCCTAGACCGTGTATTGGCTAGCGACAATAAGTCTTCATTTTTTTGCTCATCCGCCTCTACGGCTTTGGATAAAGCATCAAAAACAGGGCCTAGTACGACAACCTTGTCCGCTACATTGGGGTGCTGCTTGCGCAACCAACAGATGTGCTCCTGCGCACGATCAACCTGATTCTGTTGTTGTTTTATGGGCATCTCCAAGCATAATGTAGGAAGCCCTGTTTTGGCGCACAAAGTTGATGTTAGGGCAGAATCAATTCCGCCAGAAACACCTACAACAAATCCCTTCATTTTGTTGTCTTGTGCATAGTTTTTAAGCCAATTTACAATGTGATTAATTACTTCTTTGTTCTTCATAGCATTTGTATCTTTATACCCATTATGTATGTAGATAATTACTGTAAAATTAAATCATTTTTTCGGCACTTGAAAGGGCTGTCCGTTGTTGTCTTTTGTTTTTTTATTTCCTGTAACACATCAACCCATCCAAAGCCTGCCGATCTTGAAGAATTCCCCTTGGATTATATCTCATTTGAGTCTCTTTTTTTTGATGATTTAGATACTCCTTTAGAAGATATCAAGGTACAATTCCCTTTCTTTTTCCCAAGTCAAACGCCTGATGCGGTATGGCTTGAAAAACGCAGTGATTCCCTTCAACAACTGCTGTTTGATGCAACCAAATCAATCCCAAAAAACAACTTGAAGTCACGTATCACGCGAGTTCTTCAGTATGCCAACTATTATTTTCCAGATGAAAAGCTGCCCCAAACGGCTATTTCCTTGCTAACAGATGTTGACTATTCGCTTAGAGCTGTGGATGCAGACAATATGTTGTTGTTGTCCATTGACACTTATTTGGGCATAGATCACCCGCTATATGAGGGTATTCCTGCTTACGTCAAAAACAAACTGACACTAGACCATTTAGAGGCTGAAATCATCGATGCACTTGCGCCAAGATTTGTTTCAGCGCCAAGCGGCAGAACTTTTTTGGATCAAATGGTACATCACGGCAAGCGTCTGTTGCTTCATGATTATTTGGCCCCAGCAATGGAAGACCATCAGCATATCCAATACACAGCAGCACAATGGGAGTGGGCAAACACACATGAAGCCGAAGTTTGGCGCTATTTTATTGATAACCAATTCCTGTTTTCGACAGACGAAAATTTACCATTTCGCTTTTTACTTTCTAGTCCTTACAGTAAATTCTATTCTTACCTAGATGTGGATTCCCCAGGAAGGATAGGGCAGTGGATTGGCTATCAAATGCTAAAAAAATATCAAAAGCGAACAGGAGAGACCTTGCAAGAAATACTTGCTGCTTCGCCTCAAGAAATTTTAAAAAAATCAAAATACAATCCTTAAGATGAAACGAAAAACACAAATTACCATGACGGTCACCTTAGACGAAAACAACACACCTGAAGCCATGGAGTGGTCTGCACCAGATGGCGGCGTGAAAGAACAGTCTATGGAAGCATTTTTTTTAAGTACGTGGGATAAGGATGCGCAGGAAAGTGCACGTATTGATTTGTGGTCAAAAGAAATGCCGGTAGATCAAATGCAGGTTTTTGTTCATCAAACATTGATTGGGATTCGCGCGTCTTACCTCAAAGCAACTGAAGATGTACAGATGGGAGAAGCCATGCAGCAGTTCTGTGATTTTTTCGCAAGTGAGCGAAACCTTAAGGATGTTAAAAAGGGAAATTAAAGCAGCGATTCCACATATGCCAACACTTCTTCTTTGCCTTTGCTAGAAGTAGCGGAAGTGATAAAATGTGGAGGTGTCTCTGCCCAAACGCCCTCAATCATGGTGTTTAAATAGGCGCTAACCGTCAGATCAATTTTATTTTCAGATAATTTATCGGCTTTCGTAAAGATGATAGAGAAAGGGATCTGTTGGGTTCCCATCCATTCCATAAACTCCAAATCTATGGCTTGCGGCTCGTGCCGGATGTCAATCAATACAAAAGCATTTATGAGTTGCTTGCGCTCCAAGAAATAGGAGGTGATATAGCTTTGAAACTCTTTTTTTGTTTTTTTTGAAACGCGGGCATAGCCATATCCGGGTAAATCAACAAGGTGCCAATTTTTATTGACCAAAAAGTGATTGATGAGCTGGGTTTTTCCAGGTTTTCCAGAAGTCTTGGCAAGTTGCTTGCGATCTGTTAGCATGTTGATTAAAGACGATTTGCCAACGTTTGACCTGCCTATAAAAGCAAATTCGGGCAATGACGATTTTGGGCAATCGGATACCTTAGCGTTACTGATCACAAAAGACGCGCTTTTGACACGCATGATTACAAATTATTATCGCTTAGCCAGCCTGAAAGAATATTGTTAAACGTGTCTGGGTGCTCCATCATGGGTGCATGTCCACATTTGTCAATCCAATATAAAGTAGAATCGGGAAGAAGCCTATTGAATTCTTCTCCAACGTTTGGTGGGGTAACAGCATCTTGCTTGCCCCAAATAATACCCGTAGGCACTTTGATGCTTGGTAAATCTTTGGCCATGTTGTGGCGAATAGCACTTTTGGCAATGGTTAAGATTTTGATAAGTTTTTTTCTGTCATTAACGGTTTCAAATACATCATCCACAACTTCTTTGGAAGCAATAATTGGATCGTAAAAAACATCTTGTGTTTTCTTTTTGATGTACTCGTAATTTTCACGTTTTGGATAGCTTTCTCCCATGGCGTTTTCATATAGTCCAGAGCTTCCTGTAATGACCAGTCCTTTGACCTTATCTGGAAAGAGATTGGTGTGCAGTAGACCAATGTGACCACCCAATGAATTCCCTATTAAAATTACTTCTTCTTCGCCCAAGTGCGTTATAAAATCACGAAGGTATATTGCGAATTGCTTTACGTTGGTTTTTAACAATGGCAAATCATATAATGGCAGCTCAGGAATAATAACCTTGTAACCGGCAGTTGAGAAATGCGCCGCAACGCCGTCAAAATTGCTCAAGCCTCCCATTAAACCATGAAGAATAATAAGCGGGGCCCCCTCACCCTTTTCATAGTAGGAGTAGCGCCCAGATACTTTAAGAGAATTGTGCATGTTGTCAAATCAAAGACAAATATAGGCAAATAAACCCCAAGCAAATGTCATTAAGTTAGCTGTTTGTAAAATAAAATGTTGTCTAATTTTTACGGTTTTAGCAGCAAGCATCATTTATAAAAAGTTGATTTTAAGGTAGCTATGTGTTCTTTAATTCATTGTGGAAGAACTTATTAACAAAGTGGTAAAATGTGGTAAAATGTGGGAAATTATATGTAATTTTGACTCATGCCTGAGGGTAAAAACCATAGACTTTGTCGCATTTAATTGGAACATATCAGTGTAAAGCAGACCCCAAAGGGCGGGTTAAAATCCCTACAGCCCTTTCTAAGCAGTTGGCTAGAGCCCGTCAGGAGGCTTTTGTGGTCAAGCGGGCTGTCTTTCAGCCATGCCTAGAGTTGTATTCGTTGCAAGAATGGAATGCATTGATGGCCAAGGTGAACAAGCTCAACAGGTTCAAGAAAAAAAATAATGATTTCATCCGGCGCTTCACGGCCGGGGTTAAGGTTGTCGATCTCGATGCCACAGACAGACTGCTTGTTCCACGTGATTTAGCACAATTTGCCGGAATAGAAAAAGCTGTAGTGCTTTCTGCGGCAGTCAATATCATAGAAATATGGGATAAAGACCGCTATGAAAAAGCAATAGATGAAGCAGCTGTTGATTTTGCTGCCTTGGCAGAGGAGGTAATGGGAGACGATGGAGACGATGTATCATAGCCCGGTTTTGCTTACTGCGTCTGTCTCAGGATTGAACATTCGTCCTGCTTCGGTTTTTGTAGATGCAACTTTTGGCGGCGGTGGTCACTCCCAAGAAATCTTAGACAACATGGACAGCCAGAGCAAACTGTTTGCTTTTGACCAAGACGAGGATGCGCAACGCAATGCCATAGACGACAGTCGCTTTACGCTTATTCCACAAAACTTTGGCTACTTAAAACGCTTTATGAAGTTTCATAAAATTGATAAAGTAGATGGCATCCTTGCTGACTTGGGTGTGTCTTCGCATCAGTTTGATACGCCAGACCGTGGTTTTTCCATTCGTTTTGATGGACCACTTGACATGCGCATGAATCAGCAACAAGAGCTCACCGCAAAAGAAATCGTCAACACATACAGCGAAACAGCACTGGCAGATTTGCTTTTTGCTTACGGAGAACTGCGCAATGCAAAAAAAATTGCTAGTCTAATCGTGCAACACAGGCCAGACGAAATCGCAACCACCATGCAACTCAATGAAGTGTTGCGTCAGGTGTTGCCCAAAGGAAACGAGCACAAGGTGTTGGCAAAAATTTACCAATCCCTACGGATGGAAGTCAATAAAGAAATTGAAGTATTACAATCCTTTCTAACCCAATCTAAGGATGTGTTGAGATCAGGCGGAAGACTGAGTGTAATCAGTTACCATTCACTAGAAGACAGGATGGTCAAACGGTATATTCAAAATGGAAATTTTGATAACGAACCAGCAAAGGATGACTTTGGAAACCCCACACTGTATTTTAAAAAATGCGGTGGTTTGGTGGTTCCTGAACAAGATGAGATTAAACAAAACAACAGAGCACGAAGTGCAAAATTGCGCATAGCGCAACGCTTATGAAAACAGGAATTTTAAATCTGCTGAAAGGAACTTTTTTGGTGCAAGATGGCGCATCAAAAAACTGGCGATTTATCCTATTTGTTTTTTTTCTAGCAGGACTGATGATTACCGCCTCCCACCAAGTAGATCAAAAAGTGGTGCAAATTGCGCAAGCAAATAAAGAGCTTCAAGCCGTTCGCAGCGAGTTTGTGTCGGTTCGCGAAAAGGTGATGCATCAAAGGATGGAAACTCAGTTGGCAAATGCCTTAAAAAATCAAGGAGTTTTCCC
This sequence comes from Flavobacteriaceae bacterium, assembly GCA_009886265.1. Taxonomy (GTDB): domain Bacteria; phylum Bacteroidota; class Bacteroidia; order Flavobacteriales; family Flavobacteriaceae; genus UBA7446. Next base: position 11,201 of record QXZR01000021.1, on the reverse strand, counting down.
ACCAGACAAGGCGCCCATAAAAATCACAATTCAATCAGATGAGTAAGCAGAAGAACATGATGTCTCGCAGCTACTTGGTTGTATTTGTGCTTTTCGCACTTGGTGTAAGTGTGGGGTATCGATTGGTGTCATTACAACTCAATCAGGGTGATAAGTACCGGGAATTGGCAGAAAAACGCAGCATCAAAAACTTTGAAATTGTCCCTGTAAGAGGAAATATTTATGCCGATGACGGTAGCCTATTGGCGACATCTGTTTCAAAATATTCCATACACTTTGATGCGGTTACGGTAAGTCAGCGTGTGTTTGATAATAACCTATATGCCTTGAGCGATTCACTTGCGACGTTATTTGAAAAGCCACAGCAATATTACCGCAACTTGTTGGTGAAAGCGCGCAAAAACAAAAGCAGATACCAGCTTATAGGGCGTCGCCTGCCATTTGATGCCTATCAGCGCATCAAGTCATTTCCCATGTTTCGATTGGGTGGCATTCGCGGTGGTTTGATAGTAGAGCGTAAATTTGTGCGTGACCTTCCGCTTGGCAAAATTGCTGAACGCACCTTAGGCTATGAACAGAAAAAACCAGATGGTACCTATATCAAAGTAGGACTTGAAGGTGCTTATGGAACCACCTTGCGTGGTCAGCCTGGACGTCAATTGCGACAGCGCATTGCCCAACAACAATGGAAACCCCTAACAAACGAATACCAACAAGAACCCATCGATGGTTTGGATGTTTGGTCCACGATTGATACCAACTTACAAGATGTTGCTCATCATGCCTTGCTAGCTTCTTTGGAAAAATATGAAGCAGAGCATGGAACTGTTGTCGTAATGGAAACCAAAACGGGTGCCGTAAAAGCCATTGCAAACCTTGGTAGAACGGATGGGGATAAGTATTATGAAAAATTAAATTACGCTGTTGGCGAGGCACATGAGCCTGGCTCTACCTTTAAGTTATTTTCCATGATGGCTGCCTTTGAAGACAAGGTAATAGATACCATGACCATGGTAGATACTGAAAAAGGAAAGCTTACGTTTTATGGGAAGTATCACGTCAGAGACTCCAAGCGAGGTGGTTATGGTATCATTCCGGCTAGTAGGGTTTTTGAAAGCTCGTCCAATACGGGGGTTGTTAAACTGATTTACGAAAACTATAAAGAGAACCCTTCACAGTTCACAGACAGGCTGCTGGCCATGGGGCTGGACAAACCTTTAGGTGTGGCCATTTCAGGTGAGGGTATGCCCAAAATACCACATCCCAAGGATGCCGATTGGGATGGTTTAGACCTTCCGTGGATGGCATTTGGCTATGGCGTAATGCTCACACCGCTTCAAACCTTGAGCTACTACAATGCAGTTGCTAACAATGGTGAATTGGTGATGCCGCGTTTTGTTTCGGCAGTAAAAACACTGGATGGCAAAAATGTCAAATCGTATCCCAAACAAGTGATTAATCCGGCTATTTGCTCGCAAGAAACACTGGGTAAGCTGCAGCACCTTATGGAAGGTGTGGTGAAAAACAAATGGGGAACCGCTCATAATATTTATGATGAAAAGCTAGCCATTGCTGGCAAAACGGGAACCTGTCAAATTGACTATACCACAGATGACGTTAAGTACGTTGCTAGCTTTGTGGGGTATTTTCCTGCACATAATCCGACCTACTCCTGCATCGTTGTGGTGCACAAGCCCAACAAGAAAATTGGTTATTACGGCAACGTGGTTGCTGCGCCAGTAGTGAAACAAATCGCAGAGGCTGTTATCCACGACATACCAGAATACACCACGCTCGACTTAAACAAAGTTGCTGACTTAGCAGCGCCAAAACCAGACATTACCGATACCTATGATTCTGAAAAAATGCCTGATCTGCGCGGATGGCCAGCCATGGACGCAGTGACCGTACTCGAAAGCTTGGGTATAGAGGTAATGCTTGAGGGAAAAGGCAAGGTAAAACGGCAATCGAAACGACCGGGAGCAGCACTTAGCAAAACAAAAAAAGTAACACTAACGCTATCATGAAACAGCTAAAAGACATATTGTTTGGTGTGCCCCTGCAAACCGTTTCGGGTAGCACGGCTGTTCAAATTAGTGGCGTTGCTTTCGACTCTAGAGCCGTAACCCAACAATCTCTTTTTGTGGCCATCAAAGGCACGCACCACGATGGTCATGCGCATATAAGCGATGCTGTTAAGAATGGCGCAGTTGCTATTTTATGTGAGCAGTTTCCAGACATTTTGGAGGATAAGGTTGTCTATATTTCGTGCGAGAATGCCCGCCGCGCATTGGCGACCGTTGCTTCGCAATGGTACGATACGCCAAGCAAGGCCTTAAAACTGATTGGCATAACGGGAACCAATGGCAAAACCTCCGTGGCAACCATGGCATATCAGCTTTTTGACAAGATGGGATTTGCAACGGGTTTGTTGTCAACTGTTGAGGTTAGAGTCAATAAAAAAATGGTGCCAAGTACACATACGACACCTAATCCACTGGCCATTAATAAGCATTTAAGCGAAATGGTAGATGCCGGCGTAACGCACTGTTTTATGGAAGTGTCTTCACATGGAATAGACCAAGACCGAATAGCCAATCTTCACTTTTCTGGGGGGGTATTCACCAATCTTTCACACGACCATTTGGATTATCACAAGGATTTTAAATCCTACAGAGACACTAAAAAAATATTCTTTGACGGACTTCCTCCTACTGCTTTTGCGCTTTCCAACGCCGATGATAAAAACGGACGTTATATGTTGCAAAACACCAAGGCCTCTAAACATTATTTTGGTTTAAAGTCAGTTGCTGATTTTCATGTCAAAGTATTGGAAAAAGATTTTTCGGGCATGTTGTTGAAGTTGCAGCACAACGAAGTATGGACCCCCTTGGTAGGTACATTCAATGCATCCAATTTTATCAGTGTTTATGCCATAGCCGAACTGCTTGATATTGAGCAAAGCGATTTTCTACCTGTCTTAAGCACCTTAAAAGGTGCCGCCGGAAGGTTTCAAATTGTGCATACCGACAGACAAATTACGGCTATTGTGGATTATGCCCATACGCCCGATGCATTAGCGCAAGTACTGGATACCATAACCACACTGCGCACGCGTAACGAAAAGCTAATCACGGTTGTGGGCTGTGGTGGTAATAGAGACAAGGCCAAAAGACCACTTATGGCCAAGGCAGCTGTTGCCAAAAGTGACCTGACCATTTTTACTTCTGATAACCCCCGAAACGAAGATCCAAACCTCATCATTAACGATATGCTTTCGGGTGTTCCGGTGGAGTCAAATCAAAAACATCTAACCGTCTTGAACCGTGCCCAAGCCATAAAAACAGCATGTACCATGGCACAAGACCAAGACATCATTTTAGTCGCTGGAAAGGGACACGAAACCTACCAAGATCAGAACGGAGAACGCCTTCCTTTTGATGATATGCAAGAGCTAACACAAAACCTTCAATCCAAAAGATAATGTTGTACTATTTGTTTGAATATTTAGAGCGTGCCTATCAGTTTCCAGGAGCATCATTGTTTGCATATTTGTCTTTTAGATCGGCGGTAGCCATTATCTTTTCTTTGTTGGTAACGGCTGTACTTGGAAAACGCATCATTGCAGTGTTACAGCACTACCAAATGGGCGAAAGCATTCGCGACTTGGGTCTTGAGGGTCAAAAAGAAAAGGCGGGAACGCCCACCATGGGTGGCTTGATGATCATTTTTGGTACACTTATCCCTGTTTTACTGCTCACAAAGCTGGATAATATCTATATCATATTACTAATAGTTACCACATTATGGATGGGAGCTATTGGTTTGGCAGATGACTACCTTAAGATAAAACGAAAAGACAAAGAAGGCTTAAAAGGACGTTTTAAAATTGTTGGTCAAATTACACTAGGACTAATTGTAGGGGCTACGTTATACTTCCATCCCGGCGTAACCATCAAACAACAATCCATTGACGGAAAAAGCTTTTTGCAAGAAGAAAAGTCGACCAAAACGACTATTCCGTTGCTGAAAAATAACGAGTTTGATTACAGTGACGTTATTGCTTGGGCAGGAGAGGGCGCAAAAGACTACGCTTGGTTAATATTTATACCGGCAGTCATCTTTATAGTTACGGCAGTATCCAATGGGGCAAACCTTACTGATGGTATAGATGGTCTTGCGGCAGGAACGGCTTCCATTGCGGTGCTCACACTTGGGCTATTTGCTTGGGTTTCCGGTAATATCATTTTTGCTGACTATCTCAATGTCATGTACATTCCCGAGGTAAGTGAGGTGGTTGTTTTTGTAGCCGCTTTTGTGGGAGCGCTCGTTGGGTTTTTGTGGTACAACGCATATCCCGCTCAAGTATTTATGGGCGATACCGGCAGTTTAACTATAGGCGGTGTTATCGCCGTACTGGCACTTATTGTTCGCAAAGAATTACTTATTCCGGTCTTATGTGGGGTTTTTCTGATCGAAAACCTTTCTGTGATACTTCAAGTATCCTATTTCAAATACACCAAAAAAAGACAAGGTGTTGGCAAACGTATTTTTAAAATGGCTCCGCTGCACCACCATTACCAAAAATTGGGATATCACGAGAGTAAGATCGTGAGTCGTTTTTGGATTATCGCCATCATGTTGGCCATTATTAGCCTTGTAACCCTTAAAATAAGATAATGAAAAAGCTGGTCGTACTTGGTGGTGGAGAGAGCGGAATAGGGGCTGCAGCCTTGGCAAAACACAACAACTGGGATGTTTTTGTTTCTGATGCTGGCACGCTTACTGCTGCGGCCAAGAAAGCATTTGAAACCATTGGGGTGCGTTATGAAGAGGGTGGTCACAGTATGGAAGAAATTCTCAAAGCCAAACTTGTGGTTAAAAGCCCAGGTATTCCCAACACAGTTTCTGTAATTAAGGATATTGAGGCAGCCGAAATCGCTATTGTTTCTGAGATTGAATTTGCGAGTAATTATACCGATGCCACGCTAATTGGTATTACGGGCAGTAATGGCAAAACAACCACAGCAATGCTCACGCACCACTTGCTTTCTGATGGCGGGATTGACGCAGGCTTGGCCGGAAATATTGGCAACAGTTTTGCCCAAGCACTTTTACAAGACAAACATGACGTTTACGTTTTGGAAATAAGCAGCTTTCAGCTTGAGCACATCAAGAAATTCCACCCACATATTGCGGTCATAACAAACCTAAGCCCAGACCATTTAGATCGCTATGACAACTCTTTTAAAGACTATTGCGCTACCAAGTTTAACATCACCAAAAACCAAACGGAAGAAGATTACTTTCTCTATGAGGCTGATGATGAAAATATTACTTCGGGTGTCGCACAATTTAATATCAAAGCCCAGCAGTATCCTTATAATAACGCTAACAAAAACGCTATGTTCACAGTTGACAATCCCTCTTTGCTTGGTCGTCACAACGCTAAAAATGCCATGGCTGCCGCTACTATTGCGCAGTTATTTCAACTGAGCGATCAAGATATTCAGGCCAGTCTGCAAACCTTTCAAGGTGCAGCCCACCGTTTGGAGCATGTGGTGAACATCCTCAAGGTAGCCTATATCAACGATTCAAAAGCGACCAATGTCAATGCTACTTTTTATGCCCTTGAAAGCATGTCTAAACCAACCATCTGGATTGTTGGGGGTGTTGACAAAGGCAACGACTATTCGAGCCTATTGCCGTTGGTACATGAAAAAGTTAAAGCCATTGTTTGTTTGGGCGTAGAAAATCAGAAAATAATAGACATTTTCTCATCTGTGGTCAAAGTGTTGGTAGAGGCAAAAAATATGGACGATGCTGTCAAGGCTTCTTACGATTTGTCTTCGCAGGGAGATGCCGTATTGTTGTCGCCTGCCTGTGCGAGCTTTGACTTATTTGAAAATTATGAAGACAGAGGAGATCAATTTAAAGGAGCAGTAAGAAAATTATAAACGTGAAAATTAGTCAGTACTTATTGGGAGATAAATCTATTTGGGGAATAGTGGTTTTGCTATCTATTTTCTCCTTTCTTCCTGTATATAGCGCAAGTTCAAACTTGGTCTATGTGGTGGGTTCTGGATCTGTATTTGGGCATTTATTAAAGCACGTTGCCATTGTTTGTGTGGGTTGGGTGATCATGTATGCTGTTCATCTTATTCCATTTAAATATTTCTCTGGCTTGGCCAAATTGGGGATTCCCGTAGTTGTTGTTTTGTTGCTGTTCACTGCCTTCCAAGGCACGACCATTGATGGCGCCAATGCCAGTCGTTGGCTTAATATTCCGGTTATAGGCATGTCGTTCCAGACGTCCACCTTAGCCATGGTAGTGTTATTGGCCTATGCAGCAGATTATTTTGCCAATAAAAAAGAGGAAAAAATTCGATTTACCGAAAGCTTTTTACCTTTTTGGATTCCGGTGTTATTGGTTGTTGGATTAATTTTGCCTGCGAATCTTTCCACGGCCTTATTGATATTGTTTATGGTAACGGTTGTTGCCTTTTTAGGCGGTTATCCTTTAAAATATTTGGCTGCGTTGCTCGGTGCTGCGATTCTTTTCTTGACATTATTCATCCTTCTTGCAAAAGCCTATCCCGACGCTTTCCCAAACAGGGTGGATACGTGGATGAGCCGTGTGGAGAGTTTTACGGGTCAAGGGGATGACAATACCGATTACCAAATTGAACGTGCCAAGGCAGCGGTAGCCGTTGGTGGTTATGTGGGCATTGGTGCAGGAAAGAGCATGATGAAGAATGTTTTGCCACAGAGTACTTCCGATTTTATCTATGCCATTATTGCTGAGGAATACGGCATGCTTGGCGCTATATCCTTATTATTTTTATTTATGTTGCTGTTGTTCCGGATTTTGATAAACGCCAACAAATCTGAAAGCTTCTTTGGTAAGCTGCTCATCTTGGCCATGGGATTGCCCATCGTTACACAGGCCTTTATTAATATGGGCGTAGCCGTAGCACTACTTCCCGTAACGGGTCAGCCTTTGCCGCTCATAAGTAGTGGTGGTACCTCTTTATGGATGACCTTTTTGGCGCTTGGCGTAGTTTTAAGTGTCAGTGCAAATCAATCCACTACTGCAAATGATAATATGTCTAACCCTTTAGCCGAATTAAGCCATGAAGCCTAGACTGATTATTTCTGGAGGTGGAACTGGGGGACATATTTTCCCAGCCTTGGCTATTGCAGATGCCTTCAAGGCGAAGTACCCGCAAGCATCAGTACTGTTTGTGGGGGCAAGTAACCGAATGGAAATGCAGCGTGTTCCCAAGGCCGGTTATAAAATAAAAGGCTTGTGGATAGCTGGATTTGACAGACAAAATATGTTGCGAAATATCTTATTCCCCATCAAGCTCGGATGGAGTTTACTTCAGTCCTTGGCGATTTTTTTGCGTTTCCGTCCTTCAATAGTTGTGGGTACAGGCGGCTTTGCAAGTGGGCCATTACTTTTTGTGGCGTCCATGTTTAAAACGCCTTCGCTAATTCAAGAGCAAAATGCATTTCCAGGCGTCACCAACAAACAGCTAGCTTCACGCGTCGATGCCATTTGTTTGGGTAGTGAGGCTGCAAGTAAGTTTTTCCCAAAGAACAAAATTGTGGTAACAGGCAATCCCATTAGAGCTGCCTTAAAGCAACACATCAGTAAGACCGCTGCTGCCGAAATCTTGGGCGTTGCTGCAGACCAACAAACCCTCTTGGTTTTGGGTGGAAGTTTGGGTGCAAGGAAAATAAATCAACTCATCCATCAACATTTGGATGATATGCAACAACACAACATTCAGCTTATTTGGCAGTGCGGTAATTTATATGCAGACGATTATATGCGATATGCATCAGCAAATATTCATGTGGTGCCATTTATTGATGATATGCCAGCGGCTTATGCTTTGGCAGATGTGGTAGTGTCTAGGGCAGGGGCATTGGCCATTTCGGAACTCTGTTTGATGGGCAAACCGACACTCTTTATCCCTTCGCCCAATGTGGCTGAAAACCACCAAGAAAAAAATGCACAAGCGCTAGCCGACAAAGGAGCAGCGGTGTTGGTTGCAGAGCGTGATGCTGATGAACAGTTTTGGACAAGACTTAAATCCTTGATTACAGATGCGTCATTACGCACCAAGCTCGGCGAAAACATCAAAGGGTTTGCGCATCCAGCTGCAACCAAAGAAATTTTGAATAGGCTAACCAAACTCTTAACCCATGAATAAAGAAGCAGTATTTTTTGTGGGTATAGGCGGCATAGGAATGTCGGGAGTGGCGCAGTACTTCTTGTCGCAGGGACATGCTGTGGCGGGCTATGACCGTGTGCTTACTCCGCTTACGCAAAAGCTTACGTCACTGGGGGCTCAAATCAGTGATGTGGATGCACCGGCTGCTATTCCAACATTGTTTAGAGACCCTAAAAATACCAAGGTCATTTACACACCAGCCATACCCGCCAATTCACCATTACTCGCTTATTTCAAGGACAATGGTTTTAGGCTAGCAAAACGGGCAGCAGTCATTGGGGAGATAAGCCATACCATGCCTTGCTTGGCAGTGGCAGGTACGCATGGCAAAACAACCACTTCTGCATTACTCACGCATTTGTTACGCTCATGCGGCAAAAAGATTACCGCCTTTTTGGGAGGCATAGCAACCAATATTGATAGCAATTTCTTACTTGAAGGCAATGATTTTATGGTGGTGGAAGCCGACGAATTTGATAGGTCTTTTATGCATCTAAAACCCAGAGCCATAGCCCTAACTTCTATGGATGCGGATCATTTGGATATTTATGGCACCGCAAATGAACTGTCCAAAACCTTTAATGATTTTGCACAGAAAGTATCAGCTGAAAAGCGATTTATTGCCAATGGCTTGGGGGTTGAGGGCAATACTTTTGGTATAGAAGCGGGAACGCATAGGGTGCATAATTTGCGCATAACGGATGGCAGTTATGTGTTCGATTTTGTCACACCAACGTTACGTATTTCCAACGTTCCCTTACCCTATCCAGGGGAGCACAATGTGATGAACGCAGCTGCTGCATTGGCATTGGCTTTGGAGGCGGGTTGCGAACCCGAGCAACTCAAAGCAGGATTGGCAACATTTAAAGGGGTAGATCGCAGGTTTAGCATCAGGCTTACTGCGCCCAAAGTGGTGGTTGATGATTACGCTCACCACCCAACAGAAATCAATGCCGTTGCCGATGCTTTGGAAGCCTTTTATCCCGACCAAATTAAGTTGGGTGTATTCCAGCCGCATTTGTTTTCACGCACACGCGACTTTGTAACTGAGTTTAAACAAGCCCTTGCTCGCTTTGATGAAGTATTGCTTTTGGATATTTACCCTGCTCGTGAGCTGCCAATGGAAGGCATTACAAGCGCATTATTGGTAGATGAATCGCATGCTGCCACGCAGTTGATAGACAAGCAAATGCTGGCGGAAATGATAGCAAAATCTGCAGCTACGGTTGTGGCCATTATGGGCGCTGGCGACATTGCTTTTGAAGTGCCAGCAGTGATACAAACCCTTAAAAATCAACAGTATGCATAAGATGATTATTTCCATATTGTTGTTTGTGATAACGATTGTTCTTGGGTTGGTCATGCATCAACGCAATCAAAAAAGATCAGTGACTTTGCAGCATGTTTCTTGGGAAGATAACCGTCCAATTTGGATGCCAAAAGAGTCCGTTAATAAATTGTTGACACTTGCTTTGAGTGATAGTGTATCTGCTTTTAAAAGTGGTCTAAATTTGAGAAACATTGAACAAACACTTAACCAAAACGCCTGGATTGAAGATGCTCAGAGTTACGTTTCCATTGATGGAGGTGTAGGCGTTCACGTTACAACCAAAATACCAGTAGTGCGCATACAGAGTGATAGTAATTATTATGTAGATAATCATGGCGAGCCGTTCCCATTGTCTCCTTTCAAATCGGTTCAAGTGCCATTTGTTTATGGCAATCCAACTGCTGTGCAGCGCCACGCACTAATTGATGTAGTTGAGCAAATGTCAAAAGACGCTTTTATGTCTGATCATATTGTTGCTTATGAGTGGATGTCCGATGGCTTAATTGTTGAGCCCCGTCATCAAGACTATTCCATTGTTTTGGGCACACCCAATCAGCTGCATGACAAAATTCAAAATTACAAGGCTTTCTATGCAAAAATGCAAGACAGCACAGTGTTAAAAACCTATAAAACAGTAAATCTTTCGTTTCACGGACAAGTAGTTTGTTCAAAATAATATGATATGGAACAAGAACAATTAGCAGTTGGATTAGATATTGGAACCACCAAAATAGTGGCCATGTTGGGCACCAAAAACGAGTATGGAAAACTCGAGATAGTTGGTGTTGGAAAATCCAAAAGTCAAGGCGTACACCGAGGTGTCGTAAATAACATAACCCAGACCATTCAATCGATACAGGCGGCTGCGCAAGAAGCAGAAGCCATTTCTGGCAAGAAAATCACCAGTGTGGTAGTTGGAATTGCAGGTCAGCATATTCGCAGTTTACATCACAGCGATTATATTACCCGTACCAATGCAGATGAGGTCATTGATGAGGCAGATATAGAACGCCTAAAGAATCAAGTGTTTAAACTTGTTATGCTTCCGGGCGAGGAGATTATTCACGTGCTTCCACAAGAATACAAGGTGGATGGACAGGCCGAAATCAAGGAGCCCATTGGCATGTATGGCGGTAGGTTAGAGGCCAACTTCCACGTTGTGGTAGGTCAAGTGTCCTCCATTCGCAATATTGCCCGCTGTGTAAAGTCTGCCGGACTTGACTTTGGCGGCATCACATTGGAGCCATTGGCTTCGGCAGATGCAGTATTAAGCCAAGAAGAAAAAGAAGCTGGTGTTGCCCTGATTGATATCGGTGGTGGTACTACCGATTTGGCCATATTTAAAGATGGTATCATTCGGCATACTGCTGTTATTCCATTTGGTGGAAATGTCATTACGGAAGACATAAAAGAGGGTTGTTCCATCATTGAAAAACAAGCGGAGTTGCTTAAGATTAAGTTTGGGTCTGCATGGCCGGGTGAAAACAAAGACAATGAGATTGTTTCTATCCCCGGACTACGTGGCAGAGATCCCAAGGAAATCACGCTCAAAAACTTGTCTAAAATCATACACGCACGTGTTACAGAAATTATTGAGCAGGTCTATGCCGAAATCAAGAATTATGGAC
>QXZR01000020.1 GCA_009886265.1 Flavobacteriaceae bacterium | reverse complement strand
TTGCTCCTTTCTTTGTAAAAACAAACTTAAACCCAGCTATATAATCAAACAATGTCCAGTAACCGTAATTAAATCCTTGCTTCATGCTCTCCAAAGGAGCATAGCTAACCTGTTGTGGCTTTACCCGTGTGTCACGAAAAGAAATTCCTAAAGAATCTTGCGCTGCCACGACTACAGTAATGACCTCTTGTACCTTGTCTCGTTCAATATTTAGGGTAACTGCATCTGCATTCCGATTTTGCAACGCCTTGTAAACTTCTACCCGCGAACTTATGGCTACATCATCCACGCCCAGAATTCGATCATTCGGCATTATTCCTGCCGCTGCTGCAGGAGATAATTCCACTACCTGTTCGATTATGGCAGGGGTGTATGGTGGAAGAGGATTCATCTCACCAGAAGCAAAAAGGGTTTTTCCAAAATATTCAGGAATGGAAAGTGTTGTTACTGCACCATTAGCACGTTGTACTTCGACCATTTTTGGGGAACGCAAAAGTAAACTCTTGTTTATGACCATAGCGTCTTCTAGGTATGCTCCATCTACACGCAATACTTTATCGCCTTCTACAAAACCTATTTCTTGTGCTTGAGTAGAAGGTGCAAGACCATAAATCAACGCATCGTTGGTGATCACTGTTCTTCCCCATACGAACATGACCATCATATAAATCAAAAAGCCAAGTACCAGGTTGACCGTAACGCCGCCCAACATGATGATTAGCCGTTGCCATGTTGGCTTGGCGCGAAACTCCCAGGGCTGGGCCGGTTGAGACATTTGTTCGGTGTCCATGCTTTCGTCTATCATCCCTGATATTTTCACATAGCCTCCAAGCGGAAGCCATCCAATGCCGTATACGGTTTCGCCTATCTTCTTTTTAAACAGTGAAAACTTGACGTCAAAAAACAGATAGAATTTTTCAACACGTGTTTTAAAAAGTTTTGCTGGGATAAAATGTCCTAATTCGTGTAGAACGATAAGTAGGGATAAGCTTAAAATCAGCTGACCGCCCTTAATAAGGAAAAGCTCCATGGGAAAAATTTAGTAGACAAATGTAAGGGATTTGAACGAGCTAAAAAACGTGGAAGTTGTATCTTTGTCACATGGAATTACTCCGTTTTTTTCGACGCTTTCGATTTGTAGCCCTTGTTATTTTAGGGCTATCGGTAATTATCATCGCATTCTTCTACAAGGCTTTGAAGCCAACGGCAGTGCTGCCAGTATACCAACCCGCCATGGTTGCCCCCGAACTCGTTGACGAAAGCATACAGTACGTGAAGAAATACCACACGATTGCCCCCTTTTCCATGACCAATCATAATGGGGAAACAATAACAGCAGAAGATTATGACAATGCCATATATGTGGCAGATTTTTTCTTTACTACCTGTCCAAGCATCTGTCCCATCATGACCAAAAACATGTATGCGCTGCAACAAAAACTCAGCCCTTACCCAGATGTTAAATTGCTTTCTTTCAGCGTTACTCCCGAGATAGATTCCGTGGCACAGCTAAAACGCTATGCCGTTGAAAACAAGGTCAACGACAGCAGATGGAATTTGGTAACAGGAAATAAAAAAGAAATTTATCAGCTTGCGCGCAAATCTTATTTGGTTGTCAAAGAAGATGGCGACGGCGGCCCGCACGACATGATACATACCGAAAACTTTGTGCTCGTAGACAAACAAAAGCGCATTCGTGGCTACTATGACGGAACGCAGGCATCAGCCATGGACGATATCCTCCGCGATATTGCCATTTTAATCGAAGAAAAGTGACATTTATTATGTCTATTTAATGTGCTAAAGCTTACATTTGCTCTTTAAAATTGGTCTAAATAAATGGATTTAACGCTGGCAGATTTGGAAATTGGCGATGTGGCTACCATCGAATCTTTTGATGTAGAGAAACTTCCCATGAAACTCATTGAAATGGGTTGTCTTCCTGGGAACAAGGTAAATTTACTTCAAGTAGCACCCAGCAACGATCCCTTATACCTCAACATTTCCGGATCCTTTCTGGCCATAAGAAGAGAAACGGCATTACAAATCATTGTTCGTAAATAGGGTGAGTAAAAATATAAACGTTGCGCTTATTGGAAACCCAAATACCGGGAAGTCATCGGTATTCAACCAACTCACAGGCCTGAATCAAAAAACGGGAAATTACCCCGGCATCACAGTAGAAAAAAGGCAAGGCGTTTGTCGCTTGCCGAGAGGTGTGAAGGCGCGCATTTTAGACCTGCCAGGCACTTATAGCCTCAATGCCTCCTCTTTGGATGAGAACGTGGTGGTGGAGCTACTGCTCAATAAAAACGACAAAGATTTTCCAGATGTTGCTGTGGTTATCTCCGATGTGGAGAACTTAAAGCGAAACATGCTGCTGTTCACCCAAATTAAAGACCTTAGTATTCCTACCATTTTAGTCATCAATATGTCGGATCGCATGAATCGCAAAGGCATTAGCATTGATGCTGAAAAAATGGAAGAATTGCTGCAAGCAAAAGTAGTTTTGGTCAGTGCTCGAAAAAACGAGGGTATTGATGCGCTAAAGCAACACATTACTTCCTACAAAAATATTTCAACAGCACCCTGTGTTTCCATCGCATCAATTGACCAAGAATACTTTTCTTCATTGGAACGCACATTTCCAAATCAATCGCTATACAAGCTCTGGTTGGTTATTACACAAGATGTGAATTTTGCACGAATAGAACGACAAAAAATGGAGGCGCAAGATGCCAATCATATGCGCAGTCGCTCCTTCTTAAAACGACTTCAGCAGAAAGAAACCATCAAACGCTATCAGTACATTAACAATGTACTCAAGGCATGTTATAACAAAGACAGCGCTAAGGCAACCGACCTACGCGGTAGGCTCGATCGCATACTCACCCACAAAGTGTGGGGCTTTGTGATTTTCTTTTTAGTTCTGTTTACCATTTTCCAAGCCTTGTATGATTGGAGTAGTGTTCCGATGGACTTTATAGATACTTCCTTTGCCCAACTCAGTGACTGGGCCAAAGTGAATCTACCCGGTTGGTTGGCACCTAACCTGATTGCAGAAGGCGTTATTCCAGGACTGGGTGGTATTGTCATTTTTGTGCCTCAAATTGCCTTGCTTTTCCTCTTTATTGCCATTTTAGAAGAAACCGGTTATATGAGTCGTGTGGTGTTTATCACAGACCGTGTGATGCGGCGTTTTGGGCTAAGTGGTAAAAGTGTCGTTCCCTTAATTTCGGGAACTGCATGTGCCATACCCGCCATCATGGCAACACGTAATATTGAAAATTGGAAAGAGCGGCTCATCACCATATTGGTGACTCCTTTTACCACCTGTTCTGCACGATTGCCTGTTTATCTCATTCTCATCAGTCTGGTAATTCCAAACGACCGAATATTTGGCGCAAACCTGCAAGGTCTGGTGTTGATGTTCTTTTATCTACTCGGCTTTGCGATGGCATTGCTTGCCGCATTTGTGTTACACAAAACCTTGCCAAAACGGCAAACCAGTCATTTCGTTGTAGAAATGCCAAACTATCGTATTCCGCTGTTAAAGAATGTCGTCATTACTATAGTCGAAAAGACAAAGTCCTTTGTGCTTGAAGCGGGTAAAATCATTTTGGCAATATCCATTTTACTTTGGGTAATGGCTTCAAATGGCCCCGGAGCTACTTTTAAAAACGCCCCTGAAATAGTCGCTGCGCAAGCGGAAGTTACTGATGCCAATTTTGATCAAAAATTAAGTGCTTACAAACTCGAGCATTCGTATTTGGGGTTTGTGGGAAAAGGAATTGAGCCCATAATTCGTCCGTTAGGCTACGATTGGAAGATTGGCATTGCCATTGTCAGTTCATTCGCTGCGCGTGAAGTATTTGTAGGAACGCTTGCCACCATTTATAACGTTGGTGATTCTTCGGAAGAAACCATTAAAAACCGCATGTCTGCCGAGACCTATGCCGATGGAACGCCTGTTTTTAACCTTGCTTCAGGTTTATCGCTTATGGTGTTCTATGCCTTTGCCATGCAATGTATGAGTACCTTGGCCATTGTGCGAAAAGAAACCAATAGCTGGCGTTGGCCTGCTGTCCAACTTGTAGTCATGACAGTAATCGCCTATCTTGGTGCATTGGCGACATTTCAATACTTTAGTAATTAATTATGGAACACGTAATTATCATTGCAGCTGCACTTTGGTCGTTGTATTATCTTATACAGCGTTTTCGTCCTAGAAAAAAAACGGCTGGGTGCGATACAAAAGGCTGTGGTTGTCACTAACCGCCTAGCGCTACATCAAGGGTCATCATTACTACAAAACCGCCAATAAAGCCCAAGGCCGCTATATCTGTGTACTTGTCTTGTTGGGTTTCTGGAATTACCTCCTCCACTACGACAAAAATCATGGCACCAGCTGCAAAGGCAAGTGCATAGGGTAAAATGGGGGTGAAAAAAGTAACCGCAAAAGCACCAATTACAGCAGCTATTGGCTCTACAATGGCAGAGGCCTGCCCGTAAAAAAAGCTTTTTCGCCTGCTAAGCCCCAACCGACGCATGGGCATGGAAACAGCAATACCCTCTGGGAAGTTTTGTATACCAATGCCAATAGCCAAAACCACAGCGCCAGCAATAGATGCCTCGGGTAGTCCCGCTGCAACACCGCCAAACAAAACGCCCACAGCCAATCCCTCTGGAATATTGTGAAGCGTAATGGCCAAAACCATAAGCGTGGTTCGGTGCCAAGGGGTTTTGATCCCCTCTGATTCCTTAAAGTTAATGTGCAAGTGTGGCAAGACTTTATCCAGCCCAAAAATAAATAAGGCCCCGAAAGTAAATCCAACAGCCGCTGGTATGACCTTGATAAAGCCTTCGCCTGGACTCATGTCAATCCCAGGAGCCAATAAGCTCCAAAAACTAGCTGCCACCATAACGCCTCCTGTGAAGCCTAACATGCCATCAAGAACAGCACGGTTCATTGCCTTAAATAAAAAAACAAATGATGCGCCTAGTGCAGTAAGCCCCCAAGTGAAAAGGGTTGCATAGAGTGCCCCCAATATTGGAGGGGTATTTTCAAAGAAATTAAGAATCGATTCAAACATGCTGCAAATATAATTGATTGAACTGTTTATGCTGTTGTGCTTAATCGGCATATTTTGTACGTTTGGCAAGGTGGAAAAGGAGCAGGTTTACGATTTTACATTTGCAGGTGCTGGAGCGGCTACGCTTCAGATTGTTGAAAAACTGATGAAATCAGGTGATTTTACAGATAAACAACTACTTATTTTGGAGCAAGATCCCAACAAAGAAAACGACCGTACTTGGTGTTTTTGGGAAACCAAAACCAACACACAATGGTCAGAACACATTGTCAAAGAGTGGGATAATATTTCCTTTAGGTCCTCAAGCCTGTCTTTAAAAGAGCAGATAAGTCCATTATCATATAAAATGATGCGCAGCGGTTCCTATTACGCTTCCATGCGTGCGCTGATTGAACAAAACAACAACATTACGCTTAAGTATGAAGGAGTTGCTTCTTTTGAAGAACATGAATCAGGAGTACGGATAACCACCAACGAAAAAACCTATAACACCAAGCTTTTCTTCAACAGTATTTTCGATTGGCAGGTGGTACAACAGCAAAAACGCTACCCCGTACTTCAGCAACATTTTGTCGGTTGGTTTATCAAAACCCAAAAGCCCCATTTTGATGCAGATACTGCAACTTTTATGGATTTTACGGTAGCCCAAAAGGGCAGCACCCGGTTTATGTATGTATTGCCGTCTAGCGAAACGGAAGCCCTAATCGAATACACCCTTTTCTCAAAAGAAAAATTAAAACCCGCCGCTTATGAGCGGGAGCTACGTGCTTACCTAAGCGAAAAAGACATTCGTGATTATACCATTGAAGAACGAGAAGCGGGAAGCATTCCCATGACTTGTTATCCCTTTGCCAAGCACAACAGTAAGCGCATACTGCATATTGGTTCTGCCGGCGGCTGGACCAAACCAAGCACGGGCTTTACCTTTTCTTTTATAGAACGAAAGGCCACGGCCTTGGTTGATTTTCTTAAATCAAACACAGACATGCGGCAATTTGAAAAACGCAATCGGTTTTGGTGGTATGACCTACTCTTTTTAGACGTACTGGCGCGGCACAACCACAAAGGAAGCTTTTTGTTTTCGCGTATGTTTCAACACAATAAACCTGCAAGAATTTTTAGGTTTCTAGAAGAACGGTCATCCCCAAAAGAAGAGGTACAGATCATGCGTAGTTTTCCGTTGGGCTTATTTGTGGGACAAGTATTCCGCCGACTATTGCGTACGTTTCATTAACCAATTCCCAAAATCCTTAAAGCGCTGCATATGCGCCGTTTTTAAGGGGATTCCATCCAAAACAGCAAAGGCATTTTTGGTATAACGTGCCACCTCAGCTAGCGTAGCCGTATCTGCCTTGGCAGCTTTAAACAGCTCGGTAACAGCAGCTATTTTGGTGCTGTCATCTTTGGGTGTGTCCGAAAACCAACGGGTCAATTCTTGCTGCTGTTCAGGCGTACCATGGGCATGGGTAAGGTGTACCAAGATGGTTTTTTTGTTTTCTGCAATGTCTCCGCCAATGCGTTTGCCAAAAGTGGCTGTATCGCCAAAGGTGTCTAAATAGTCGTCTTGCAATTGGAAGGCAATGCCCAGCTGCTCACCGAAGCGATACAACTGCTTGGCATCTGCTGGATCAGCCCCGCCAATACGTGCGCCCATCTCCATGGCGCAACCCACCAACACAGCTGTCTTTAGACGAATCATTTCCAAATACTGAGCAATGCTAACGTCAGTGCTGGTCTCAAAATCTACGTCGTATTGTTGCCCCTCACACACTTCTAATGCGGTTTTGCTCAAAAGTTGGGTAAGCGCTTTGAATTGCTCGGACGGATATTCGTTTAAACATGCGTAGGCTTGAATCAGCATGGCATCACCCGAAAGAATTGCCGTGTTTACATCCCATTTTTGATGCACCGTTTGCTGGCCTCTGCGCATGGCTGCCTTGTCCATAATATCATCGTGCATGAGCGTAAAGTTGTGGAAAATTTCCACTGCCTTGGCCACAGCAAGTCCCGCCTTAGCCTCTTTTCCAAAGGCCTCACACGCCATCAGCACCAAAATAGGACGAAGGCGCTTACCGCCCAATGACAATAAGTAATCAATAGGTGCGTATAGGCCTTGTGGTGCTTTGTCTTTGTTCGCAGAAATAAGCGATGCGTCAAGAAGCTGTTGGTATGCGGTTAAAAATTCCATGCATGTAAAAATACGTTATGGAATTGTAATGATAACGTTAGGACTAAAAAAACGTTGGAAACTTTTTTGGTATTTAAAGTTTCCTGTGTATTTTTGCCTGCTATTTGTTATGAAAAATATAATTTCTCCATGTACCGAAATGTTCCTTTCGCTTGGTTTTAAAAGCGTAACCATGGACGATATTGCCCAAAAACTAGGGGTGTCCAAAAAAACACTCTACACGCATTATCCAAACAAAGAAGAATTGGTACGGGCTTGTGTGTTTGACTTTTTCAATTACGTTACTGAAGAAATAAACGGCATTTGCCAGCAATCCAAAAACCCGATCATTGAACTGCACGACATCAAAATGTTTATGATGCGGCATATCAAAAACGAAAAGATTTCACCCCAATACCAGTTAAAAAAATACTATCCGGAAATTTTTCATGAGCTCAGCGACAAGCAACTCGACTTTATGATAGGATGTGTCAGTAAAAGCCTAAACGAAGGCGTGGCCATGGGCTTGTTCCGTAATAACTTGAATGTTCCTTTTATTGCGCGCCTATACTTTAACGGTATGATGGGCATAAAAGACCAACGCCTTTTCCCTAATGAATTGTTTCAACACAGCCAACTTATGTCCGATTACCTAGAATATCATCTGCGTGCAATTTGTACCGAATCGGGAATTGCCATTTATAATACCCTTGAACTAACACCCCATGAATAAAATAGTAACGCTTACAGCACTGTTATTTGTTTTTACTGTCAATGCCCAAGAACTGGATTTGAACAGCGCCATACAGTTGGCAAAAACAAACAACAGAACCCTGCAAAATGCAAATTCAGATATTAAGATCGCACGACAAAAGCGCCTAGAAACCATAGCAACTGGACTTCCACAAATATCTTTTTCCGCTAACTATAACAATGCTTTTGAGCAACCCGTATCTCTAGTACCCGGTCAATATTTTGGTGGCGTAGCTGGGGAATACAGCGCTGTTACTTTTGGTACCTCTCAAAGTGTTTCGGCAGGATTAATGCTAGACCAAACGATTTTTGACGGCACCTATTTGGTAGGGCTGCAAGCCTCTGAAATATACCTCCGCATTTCACAACAAGCCTATGTCAAAACCGAGCAAGCCGTTGAACAAGCCACGGTTGAAGCTTATGTAAATACACTCTTGGCAAAAGCACAACTTGTGTTTATAAATCAAAACCTAACCCTAGCAGAAAACAACCTAAAAGAGGCCCAACAAGTTTTTGAGAATGGCTTTATCGAAGAAGAAAATGTACAGCAATTACAACTGACGGTCGCTGCTTTGGAAAGCTCCCTTAATTATGCCAAACAAATGCATACCGTAGCCAAAAATGTATTGCGCTATGTAATGGGCATGGACCTAGACGAACCGCTAACGTTGAGCAGTTCAATGGAAGGATTGGTACTTGAAATGCAAAACACAGCCGATAGCCCCTTATCGCTTACAGAAAACATTGACTATCAAATGGCGAAAAACGATGTACGCTCCAAAGAACTCTTGCTCAAACTAGAACGCTTTAAGGCATTGCC
>QXZR01000002.1 GCA_009886265.1 Flavobacteriaceae bacterium | reverse complement strand
GAAAAATTTGACGCAGGCACGCCTCAAATTTTGTCCTTAGCCACCCTAGAAGTGGGTCTTGACATTACGCTCGAAGCGGGAATAGGTCGCATAAGAGCTAAAAGTGAGCAGATGGGAATCTATTTGTCAAGCCTAATAAAAGCAGAACTACTTCCTTTGGGCTATTCATTGGAGAGTCCTGAGGAGGCTAGCGAACGGGGCGCCCACATTACCATTTCACACGAAGAATCTTGGCGCATTTGCCAATGCTTGTTAAGTCCCAAAGGCGATCGCTTAAAAATCATTCCTGATTTTAGACCGAACCGTTTTATTCGATTGGGGATTGCCCCGCTATATACACGCTATGAAGATTTGTGGGAGACGGTATGTCGCCTAAAAGAAATTGTCTTGGAGAAGGAATACGAATCTCACGATGGAAATCAGCCAACGGTAACCTAATTTCTAAGGCTATCTTCGTTCATAAACTTCCTCAAAAGGCACCCGACAACGCTCGCCCCAAATGCCTTTATTTCCATCACGGATACCACATGATATAATCATATTTATGTCTGTCCCCCTTGGCAGCTTGAGTAATTTTTTTACGCTTTTGCTGTCAAAACCTTCCATGGGGCAAGTATCGTATCCTTTTTCGGCCATAGCAAGCATAAAGGTTTGTGCCGCAAGGGCACAAGACTTGTGTACGACGGTTCTCATTTGGGTTTCGGATACCTCACGAACCACTGGGCGAAAAAGGCCCATTACGAACACGACGAGTTTTCTCACTATTCCCAGTAATCGAAAAAACCGTGCATACAACAGCGGCATCAATTTGCCGTAGTATACCTCTCTCACTGCGATGCGTTTCACCTGTCTATCTTTTGGGCTATTTCTTTTGATATTCCCTTTTTCGAAGTTTAACAAAAACTTGGCTCGAGAACGAAAAAGATCCTGACGAGTAACAAAAACAACCCATTGCTGGGCGGTTGAGGCTGCCGTTTGACCCAGGCAGGCTTTGGTTAAATCTGCGCTCCATTTAGGGTCAACGAGATGGATGAATTGCCACAGTTGCATGTTTGAACTTGTAGGTGCCAACGTTGCCTGCCTAAGGCAGTCTTCAATGTCATTTGGCGGAATTGATTTTTTGCCACTGAAAAGACGCACAGAACGCCTGTGCTCTAATAGGTTTTGTAAATGCATATCGAAAGATACAGTAATTAGTCAGTGTAGGGAAATGGACTATTTATTGATTTTTATTTTTTCATCATTTCATTAAATAAGCCCCATAACCTTATGGTTACCAACAATTAGCCTACTTTTGCCGCTTAAATTTTATACCCTTGAAACGATTTCAATTTATAGATAAGTCCACTGGTGGCAGTGTTAAAAACGATCTTCTTTCTGGAATTACGGTTGCTTTGGCCTTGGTGCCCGAAGCCGTAGCCTTTGCCTTTGTGGCGGGCGTATCGCCTGTTGTTGGACTTTATGGTGCCTTTATGATGGGTATTATCACGGCTATTTTTGGTGGTCGTCCTGGCATGATATCTGGTGCAACGGGCGCCATGGCAGTAGTCATGGTTCATTTGGTTAGCGAGGGAAATTCTCTTGGTGGTAGCGATACCGCCGGACTACAGTTTTTATTTGTAACCCTTATTTTGGCGGGTTTGATTCAAGTATCAGCGGGAGTATTACGCCTTGGAAAGTTTGTGCGTATGATTCCTCATTCGGTGATGATGGGTTTTGTAAACGGACTGGCGATTGTTATCTTCTTATCGCAGTTGGGCATGTTTAAAAGTCAGGGTGTATGGCTGTCTGGTTCAGCACTTTTCACCATGATCGGGCTGGTGGCTTTGACCATGGGCATTATGGTTGGCCTACCTTACCTTACCAAAAAAGTACCCGCAGCACTTACGGCGATTGTGGTCGTATCCCTATTGGTCATCTTTGGAAATTTGGAAACGGAAACCGTTCGCTCTTTTGTGCTTGCCAATGGCGGTACGGGCATTCAAGCGGGCTTTCCTAGTTTCAATGTGCCGATAATAGCCTTCACCATGGACAACTTCCTCTTTATTTTGCCTTATGCCGGCATCCTTGCAGCCATAGGTCTTATTGAATCTTTGATGACCCTAAACCTCATAGACGAACTCACAGACTCACACGGCAGTGGAAACCGAGAATGTGCCGCACAGGGTTTGGGCAATATAGTGAATGGATTCTTTGGCGGTATGGGCGGTTGCGCCATGATTGGGCAAAGTATTATCAACATCAAATCGGGTGGACGTGGACGTTTGTCGGGGATTACGGCAGCATTGGCCTTGTTGGGCTTTATCTTGTTTGGCGCTAGCTATATCGAGCAGGTACCCATAGCAGCCTTGGTAGGCGTGATGTTTATGGTGGTCTTTGGCACCTTTGCTTGGAGTTCTTTTCAGGTTTGGAACAAGGTTCCCAAATCGGATGTAATTGTTATTGTTTTGGTCACGGCACTCACGGTTATTTTTGATTTGGCCATAGCCGTACTAGCAGGGGTAGTGGTATCTTCTTTGGTCTTTGCTTGGGAGAATGCCAAGCGCATACGGGCACGGAAACACACAGATGACCACGGCGTGAAGCACTACGAAATATACGGCCCACTGTTCTTTGGTTCCATAGAGCTGTTCAACAGCAAGTTTGACGTGCAAAACGACCCAGATGAGGTTGTGATTGATTTTAAAGAATCCCGTATCATGGACCAATCGGCCATTGAGTGCGTGAATAAACTTACTGATCGTTACCTGAAAAAAGGCAAGAACATTCACTTGCGCCATTTGTCTTCGGATTGTGTGAAGCTTATTAAAAAGGCCGAAAAGATTTGTGATGTAAACGTACTGGAGGATCCAGATTACTTTGTGGCCATTGACAATTTTAGGCAGTCACAGATGGCTTTGTCAAAAGGATAAAAAAAACCCTGCCAAAAGGCAGGGTTTTTTTGTAAACATGAAATTAAGTAAGGTTGGTTATTTTACCAATTTCGTTGTTCGTTCTTGTTT
>QXZR01000019.1 GCA_009886265.1 Flavobacteriaceae bacterium | reverse complement strand
AAAGGCCACGGTGGACTATCCGTGTTTGCTGGAGTAGGTGAGCGTACGCGTGAAGGAAACGATTTGCTACGTGAAATGTTGGAGTCTGGCATTATCAAATACGGCGACGAATTCATGGAATCTATGGAAGCAGGTGGATGGGACTTGTCTAAAATTGACAAGGAAGCCATGAAAGAATCTAAAGCAACTTTTGTATTTGGACAAATGAACGAACCTCCAGGAGCTCGTGCTCGTGTAGCACTTTCTGGCCTTACGGTAGCGGAATATTTCCGTGATGGTGCAGGTTCTGACCAAGGAAAAGACGTGCTTTTCTTTGTCGATAACATTTTCCGATTTACACAAGCAGGTTCAGAGGTTTCTGCCCTACTTGGACGTATGCCTTCTGCAGTAGGATATCAGCCTACGCTAGCAACTGAAATGGGTGCCATGCAAGAACGTATTACTTCTACCAAAAAAGGTTCGATTACATCTGTACAAGCGGTATACGTACCTGCGGATGACCTTACGGATCCCGCACCGGCTACAACTTTTGCACACTTAGATGCAACAACCGTATTGTCACGTAAAATTGCAGAGCTTGGAATTTATCCAGCGGTAGATCCCTTAGACTCTACTTCTCGAATCCTAACTGCTGAAATTCTAGGAGATGAGCACTATAACTGTGCCCAACGTGTGAAGGAACTTTTACAGCGTTACAAAGAATTACAAGATATTATTGCCATTCTAGGTATGGAAGAACTTTCTGAAGAAGATAAGTTAGCTGTATCAAGAGCAAGACGTGTACAACGTTTCCTATCACAGCCTTTCCACGTGGCAGAGCAGTTTACGGGTATCCCTGGGGTATTGGTAGACATCAAAGACACCATCAAAGGATTTAACATGATTATGGACGGTGAGTTAGACCACCTGCCAGAAGCAGCGTTTAACCTTAAGGGTACGATTGAGGAAGCCATTGAGGCGGGTGAAAAAATGCTTGCAGAAGCAAACGCATAATAACTATGTATCTAGAGATTGTAAGTCCTGAAGCAACATTATTCCAAGGAGAGGTAAACGCAGTTTCTGTGCCTGGTTCTCAAGGGTCTTTCCAAGTATTAAACAACCACGCTGCCATTGTTTCTTCCCTTACCGTAGGGGAGGCTAAAATTGAAGGAAATATAGATGTGGCAGACGCATTCAAATCCCTTTTTACAAAAAAAGAGAATGACACCATTGTTTCCCTATCCAATGGAGGCACATTCGAAATGAGCAACAACAAGGCTATTTTGTTTGTGGATTGATTCGTAAGTTTTCGTTACGCGTCAACTAATTTTTTAAAACCAAACTATGAATCGGTCCTATTTTAGTGCTTTATTAGCAACACTCGTAGTATTTTCATCTTTAGCACAAACCCCACTAGATGAGGTGGTCGTTTCTTCGCCACGGCTAGATGTACCTTTTTCAGATGATTCAAAATCTGTTACCGTAATCACCGCTGAACAAATTGCTGACACACCAGTCTCTAACCTTGTGGACTTGCTTCGTTTTCAGGCAGGGATTGATATTCGCAGACAGGGTATCGAGGGGGCACAAGCCGATGTATACTTGCGCGGTGGTACTTTTGACCAAGTTTTATTGTTGATTGATGGCATTCGTGTTGACGATCCCCAAACAGGTCACCATACCCTCAACAGCGCTTTACCCTTGGAAGTAATCGAAAGAATTGAAATCGTCAAAGGACCCGCTGCCCGAATTTATGGACAGAACGCATTGACTGGAGCCATTAATATTGTTACCAAAAAAGAAGGTAAAAAGGGCGCCACACTTACTGCCCGACAAGGTAGTTTTCATACCACACACCTAGGTGCTACGGTACAAGACTATAGCGATAAACAACAGCACGTTATTCACTTTTCT
Organism: Flavobacteriaceae bacterium; assembly: GCA_009886265.1. Lineage (GTDB taxonomy): Bacteria > Bacteroidota > Bacteroidia > Flavobacteriales > Flavobacteriaceae > UBA7446. Next base: position 9,876 of record QXZR01000019.1, on the reverse strand, counting down.
AGATTAAGCAGCGATGGTTATCGTCACAATACCGATTTGGATAATCTTCATTTTTTCACGCACAGTGCTTTTGGTGCATCTAAGAAATTGAAGCTGCTCACCATGTTCAACGAGCGTAAGTTTGGAGCCAATGGTTTTTATGGCTATGCTAGCTATAAAGATCAATACGAAGAAACCCAAAGTAGTTTGGTGGCATTAACAACCCAATTTGTCACTGATAAAACCGTTTGGACCCCTAGAATTTTTTGGAAGCGTGGACAGGATGAATATATTTTAATTCGAGATAACCCCAGTGCATACCGCAACATGCACATCAACAACAAAATGGGGCTTTCTGTTGACACCAAATTAACACACAGCAACGGCAATCTAAGTGGGTTTGGTGCTGAATTATCAAGTGTTTCCATACAATCCAACAATCTTGGTGAGCACAGCCGTACCATTGCACATTTCTTTTTTGAGCATCGCATGAAGTGGAATAACATAAGTGTAACACCGGGCTTTGCACTAAGTCACTTTTCAGACGTAGACACCTTTTTTTATCCAGGGCTAGACCTTGGACTCAGGCTAAGCGAAAAGGCAAAACTTATCTTTAATACGGGTTATACCTACCGCGTTCCTACCTATACAGATTTGTATTACGATGGACCGACTGCCTTGGGAAATGCAGATTTGAAACCAGAAAAAGCCTTAAGTCATGAATTGAGCTTTAGGTACAATACCCCTACTTGGGAGCTTGAGGCCGCTTTGTTTCAACGCAATAGTGAGAATTTGATTGATTACGTTGAGGTAACCGTTGGAGATTCACAGTGGTTGGCTTCCAACATACAAGATGTTACTACAACAGGTGGTGAGCTTAACAGTTCCTATCACTACACCATTGGTGAGCAACGCCAAACCTTTATCGTTTCATATGGCTATATCCATGACGATTATACCAAAACGGTCAATTCACGATATGCACTCAACTCACTTAAGCATAACATTAATTTGCAGTTTCTAAATAGGCTATCGTCCAAATTATCAACTTCGTTTTCTTACCGCTACGCTACAAGGCCTTTAGGCGGGCATTTCAAAGTGCTTAATGCACAATTGGAATACGTTATGGATAAGCTTACGATTCAGTTGCAAGGACGCAATTTGTTTGATGCGGATTACTATGAGAATCTTATCCCAATGCCTGGCGCACACGGTATGGTTTCACTACGTTACGCACTCTAGTCACCACTACTAAGCCGATTGATTTGCTGGTAGATTAAATCCGTTTCCCATCCACGATAGGCGAGGTATTGAAATAGTTTTTGTTTTTTGATTTGCGCACCATATCCGTCCAACTGCTGCCATCTTTTATCGCTCAAGGCATGTAGTTTTTCAAGATAGGCACCTGCTTCAATAGTTTTTATGGCTCTGTTGATGTCATAATCAGAGACGCCTCTCATCTTAAGCTCTCTTTTAATACGCATTTTCCCCCAGTGCTTAATAGAGAATTTCCCACTGGTGAACTGTTGTGCAAAGCGGGTTTCATTTACGTAATTTTCAGAAACCAAGGTGCCAATAATTTGGTCGGTTGCTTGGGAAATCATTCCCATCGTGCGCAGCTTATCTTTCACATCCTTATGGCAGCGCTCTTGAAAGGCGCAATAGTTACGTAGTTTGTCTAGTGCCTCGGCAACCGTATATGTTTTCATATTGGCTAAAATAAAAAAAGCGGCACTAAGGCCGCTTTTTGTTTTATGTATGTATCACTTTTCCTTTTCCATCAAAGAAACGGTAGTGTAAATACGTGTACGCATCGCGTGGAATAACTTTTATCCACTTGTTGTACTCAAAGTACCACTTCATGCGTTCAGAATTAACTCCTTTGGCAACATAGGCTGCAATAAAGGGGTGTAAGTGTAACACTACTTTTTTCTTTTTGTGTTTAGGATTAGCTAAAATCTTTTCAAGGTCAGCTTTTATTTTATCCATCAAAACAATTGGTGCTTCTACTTCTCCATTAATATTTGGATTGGGTTCAGCTGTTTTGATATCCATTTCTGGTCGGACGCGCTGGCGTGTCATTTGTATCAGTCCAATTCTGCTTGGAGGCAAAATTTTGTGTTTGGCACGGTCGCTTTCCATTTCCTTACGAAAATGTTCGAAAAGCTTTTTTCTATTTTCTTGTCTTATCATGTCAATGAAATCAATGACAATAATCCCTCCCATGTCACGCAAGCGTAACTGTCGGGCTATTTCTGTAGCAGCAATCATGTTGACTTCTAAGGCTGTATCTTCTTGATTTTTAGCCTTATTGGATCGATTACCACTGTTTACATCAATAACGTGAAGGGCTTCGGTATGTTCGACAATTAAATAAGCTCCCCTGTTCATCGAAACTGTTCTTCCGAACGAGGCTTTAATTTGACGTTCAATACCAAAGTGCTCAAAAATAGGCACTTGACTTTGGAAAAGTTTTGCAATGCTGGCCCTTTCGGGGGCAATTTGCTGCAAATATTCTTGTACTTCTGCTAATAGTTCAGGATCATCAACGTGTATTCCAGTAAATTCATCATCAAATATATCTCTCAAAATAGAGGAAGCTCTATTGAGCTCACTCAATACTCTAGAGGGATAATCTGCTTTTTGAATTTTCTTACACATTTGAACCCAACGTTCATAAAGATCACCTAGATCTTTGTCGAGTTCAGCTACTTTCTTGCCTTCAGCCACGGTTCGGATAATGACACCAAAACCTTTTGGCTTGATACTCATAACGAGCTTTTTTAAGCGGTTCTTTTCTTCTCTGGTCGATATTTTTTGTGACATCGACACACGACTTGAAAAAGGAACCAAAACCAAATACCTACCTGCCAAGGACAACTCCGAACTGATTCGGGGACCTTTAGTAGAAATAGGTTCTTTGATAATTTGCACAAGTAGAGATTGATTGGCCTGAACAGCGTCTGTAATGGCACCGTCTTTATTAATTTCAGGCTCTAATGGGTAGTTCTTTAGGGAAAAGTCTTTCACTTTTCCTGAACTAGCACGCTTGATAAATTTTAGCAGCGTTGCCACTTTCGGACCGAGGTCGTGATAGTGTAAAAACGCATCTTTTTCGTACCCTACATTTACAAACCCGGCATTTAGACCGGACAGGGTTTTTTTAACTTTTGCTAAGAAAATATCACCTACGTGAAACTTATTATCTTCAATTTCTTTGTGAAACTCAACGAGCTTTCCGTCTTTGAGTAAGGCAAAATCAACTGCAGAGGATCGCGAACGAATAATTAGTTCTTTACTCACAATAATGATTTTTAGATTCACAGTACATGTGAATCAATTGAACAATGTTTTCCGGGGGACTTATATCAAAGTGAACAGCTATGATAATATTCCATGTCAAAGAACATAAATGTTCAGAGATTAAAGAAGCTTACTTTTTCTTATGTCGATTAGCACGACTTCTTTTTTTACGCTTGTGCGTGGCTACCTTGTGTCTTTTTCTCTTCTTACCACTTGGCATATGTTATAATCTAAATAATTAATAATGTGCAGACGCTAATTAACGACTACTTTAGTTTTTACCTCCTCTAAGAAAACCTTTGCAGGTTTAAATGAGGGTATATTATGTGCTGGAATGTCGATGGTAACGTTTTGTGAAATATTACGTCCTTTTTTGGCTTTGCGTGTTTTAACCACAAAACTTCCAAATCCACGTAAATAAACGTTCTCACCAGATTCTAATGCACTTCTTACTTCTTTCATAAAGTGATTCACAATCTCTTGTGTATCACTTTTTTCAACTCCCAGTTTATCTGAAATGTTTGTTACAATTTCGGCTTTTGTCATCCTTAAATTCTTGTGTGGTTGTAAATTTTAGGTGAGCAAATATAAAAATTTAATTCAACGTTTATGCGATTTTAAACATCTAAAACTCATTCTTTGCATGTATTTTTGATTGCATGAAACGTTTCAGTACTAAATTGTTAGGTTGGTATGCGCTGCACAAACGTGCTTTGCCATGGCGACAAACAAAAGACCCTTATGTGGTTTGGCTTTCCGAAATCATGTTGCAACAAACTCGTGTTGCTCAGGGATTACCCTATTTTGAACGATTTTGGAATGATTTCCCAACCGTTTATGATCTAGCACAAGCTAGTGAAGATGCGGTATTAAAGCGCTGGCAAGGCCTTGGCTACTATAGCCGCGCTAGAAACTTACACAAGGCTGCAAAATTGGTAAGTGAACAATATAATGGCAATTTTCCAAGTAGCTTTCAAGAACTCATCAAGCTGCCAGGAGTAGGACCCTATACCGCAAGCGCTATTGCATCTATTTGTTTTGATGAGGTTTGTGCCGTTGTTGATGGAAACGTATACCGTGTTTTGGCGCGCCATTTTGATATTGACAGTCCCATAAATCAACCCGCAGGAATCAAGACTTTTCAAGCCTTGGCCCAAACGCTTATTGATCCAAAATCACCAGGTGCTTACAATCAGGCCATTATGGAATTTGGCGCCTTGCACTGTACACCAAAAAAACCAAGCTGCACGACTTGCCCATTGTCGGATAGCTGCTTGGCATTTGCGCATGGTCGCGTGGCTGAACTCCCCGTTAAAATAAAAGCCAAACCCGTCAAGAAACGATATTTTCATTACCTAATACCCATCGATCAAAACAACAACACCCTACTGAGCAAACGTGACCAAAAAGACATCTGGCAAGGCCTTTATGAATTTCCGCTTATTGAAGCTCAAAACATGCTGACTGTTGATGCACTTCAAGCACACGCCGACGCGCCTAAATGGGCAAAAGCGGCTAATTGGACTAAATTTCAAGAGCAAGCAGTGATTCATAAACTCAGTCACCAAGCCTTACATACCTATTTTTATGTGATAGAAAATATTGACGAACCCCTGCCCATTTCTTGGGCTCGTGTTTCTGATTATGCAGTACCGCGCTTAATAGAACGTTTTTTGGACAAGTTCATCCGATAATGTACATTTGATGTAAAATCTATTATGAGCGGAACACTTAACAAAGCTATGTTGATTGGCCATTTGGGCGATAACGTCAAAGTGACCTATTTTGAAGGCGGAAACTGCATTGGCAGATTCCCAATAGCAACCAACGAAACCTACACAAGTAAACAAACAGGTGAGAAAGTCACCAACACCGAATGGCACAATGCTGTTGTGCGAAACAAAGCGGCAGAAATTTGTGAAAAATATCTCAAAAAAGGAGATCGCGTTTATGTTGAAGGACGCATAAAGACCCGTAAGTGGCAAGGAGATGATGGTAAAGACCGTTATTCAACAGAAATTCACGTTGATGACTTTACCTTTTTAACCCAACGCCCTAGCGATGGAAGCACCACGCAAACACAAGCGGCCCAACAACAGCCATCTCAACCCAGCCAACCCGCCCAGCCAACTCAGGCAAACCAACCTGCAAGTGACGATGACTTGCCATTCTAAACGCTAATCGTTGGACATACCTCTTTTGGTTATTGGTTTTGAAACACTAGAAACAGTCAAAGTATTTATATTGTTGTTGCTTTTGCTTAGCTCTGCATTGGTGTCAGGCTCAGAAGTTGCCTTTTTCTCCCTTTTGCCATCTTACATTAAGGAGGCGGTAAACGCAACCAGTAAGCCATTGCGTATTATTGCGCACTTACGAAAAAACCCAAGGCGTTTATTAGCCATTATTTTGTTGTTGAACAATCTGATAAACATCGCAACTGTACTGCTTTTTGCATCTATGACCTCTTTGTTTTTTGAATCCATTACACAGCTTGGTTTACGTTTTTTTGCTGAAGTAGGACTAATAACCACAGTGGTGTTATTGTTTGGCGAAATACTCCCAAAAATTTATGCAAACAAAAACCCCGAAGGCTTTGCAAGACTGATGTCTATCCCTATATATATGTTGGATAAATACGTGTTTTTCGCATTGACCTACCCCATGAGTTACCTTACCTTGATTCTTCAAAAAAGATTGGGTAAAACAGGTTCAAATATTTCGGTTGATCATTTGTCGCAAGCCCTTGAAATGACCGATGATTCTGAAACCACCAAAGACGAGCAAAAAATTTTAAAAGGAATTGTCACATTTGGTAACACCGACACCAAGCAAGTCATGTGTCCGCGTATAGACGTTTTTGCATTGGATGAAGAAACATCATTTACCGAAGTAGTAGCGCAGATTGTCAATAAAGGATTCTCCCGTGTTCCTGTCTATCGTGAAACGATAGACACGGTTATTGGTGTTTTATATGTAAAGGATTTGTTGCCCCATTTTGACAAGTCCAATTACGAATGGACTAGGCTGTTGCGCGTGCCTTATTTTGTGCCAGAGAATAAAAAGCTTGATGATTTGCTACAAGAATTTCAGGTAAAACGCATTCACCTCGCTGTTGTGGTAGATGAGTACGGCGGCACTTCGGGTGTTATTTCTTTGGAGGATGTTATTGAACAAATTGTAGGGGATATCACAGATGAATTTGATGAAACAGATATCAGCTATTCCAAACTCAATGACAATACTTTTGTATTTGATGGTAAAACCTCTTTGCAAGATTTTTATGCAGTAACCAAGATTTCCAATGATGATGATTTTGAGCAAAAAAAAGGGGAGTCTGAAACCATTGCTGGCTTTTTGTTAGAACAACTGGGATCTTTTCCTAAAGTGAATACTACTTTTCGATTCAAAAATGTTGTTTTTACCATTGAAGCTGTCGATAGAAAACGCATCAAACAAGTTAAAGTGCAGTTAGACGCATGACACGCATTTTCTTTTTAGCGTTATTGTTTTTAGGATGTCAACATCAAGCACCCAAGCCCAATGCAGCCTTGGCCTTGCGCTATCCAGCGGCACAATACAATGATTTTGACCCTAATCCTTGCGCATACCGCTTTATGTACAATGAATTGTCGACGCCAGTACTTCTATCTTCTTGCGGCACAACGCTAGATTACCCTTTGTTAAAAGCAAAAGTTTACGTTACCTACTTTGATTTGAGCGAGACTTCTTTGGATACCCTTTTTATGGATTTTGAAAAGCGGCTCAAGATTTTTGGTAAAGGAACCCAACGCATTAATGAAAGTACTTACGAGGACAAGGAAAACGAGGTTTTGGGTAGCTGCGTTACATTGGTTGGAGATTCACCTTCGAACCTCCATTTTTTTGCTACAGACACCAAAAGTCATTTTATATCAGGGTCATTGCTTTTTTCTACAGCACCTAACTACGATTCTTTGGCACCTGCCATTGGATATATTAGAAATGATGTGCAAAAAATGCTCGAGACGTTACGCTGGCAATAGTTAGGCTTTTTCTTTCTTTTTGGCGCAACAAGGCTTTTCACAAGTGGCTTCACAGGCCATTTTGTCTTTTCCTTCTTTTTTGCAACATGCTTTCTCACAAGATTTATCGCATTTTTTGTTTTTAGCACAACAAGCTTTCTCACAAGCAGGGTCACATTTTTTTCCATGGTAATCTGATGAAAAAGCAGGCATGTCAGTGGCTTCACCTACCTTGTAATCATCACCAAGGGATTCAATGGTCGTTTTGACATTGTCGAACGAAGTTGTGGTGGGGTCAAAAGAAACATAGGCTGTTTTGGCTTCAAAATCAACTTTAGATGTTGCAACTCCTTCCATAGCGGCAACTTTCTTTTCAATACGTGCAGCACATCCAACCTCGCAGGTCATTCCCTCAACTTGGAAAGATATGTTTGAAAGATTTTTGTCAGACATTGTCACCTTTGTCTCAGCGGTGTGGCTTACGGATTTTTTCTCTGGGTTTTTCGAAGTACAACTAACAATTAGTAGCATCAAAATATAAAAAATAGGGCGTTTCATAATATTAAGTTTTAATCAAATGTAGTAAAAAAAGCCATTTTCCCATCCTTTTTTCCCAGCTTTGCATGGCTATGATTAAAATCCCTGAAAACAAATGGCTGTACCTTTTTTTACTTTCATTAATATGGGGTAGTTCCTACATACTTATTAAGCGTGGACTTGTTGGGCTTTCCCCCATTGAATTGGGCAGCGCACGCATTGTTATCAGTACTGTTTTCTTGCTTATTTTGGGCTCTAAATCTTTGAAAGGCTTAAGCCGATATCAATGGAAGTGGCTGATTATAACAGGATTTTTAGGCACTTTTTTCCCTTCCTTTTTTTTCGCTTTTGCACAGCGCCACATCGATTCGTCTGTTGCGGCCATTCTTAATTCGCTTACACCAATATTTACTGTACTGGTGGGGATTACGCTATTTGCCACCCGCATGCTTGTGCGCCAGTATCTCGGCGTTTTACTCGGATTTATAGGTTCCTTAGGTTTGGTTTGGGGCGGCGCTCAAATTAATCCAGATCAACCTGTTGGTCATGTGTTGCTTATCATTAGCGCATCTATGTGCTATGCCATAAACATTTACTTTTTAAAACACAAACTATCAGAAGTTTCTCCGATGGCCATGACACTGGGAAATTTTATTGCCATTTTACCACCAGCGTTGCTGATGTTGCTCTTTTCGGATTTCTTTTCGCTACAAAACCTGAAAAAACCAGAAGTGATTACAAGTTTGGGCTTCGTTGCTACACTTGCCTTTTTTGGCACAGCAATAGCCAAGGTCATGTTCAACCGATTTGTTAAAATAGCATCTACCGTATTTGTGTCATCGGTAACATACACCTTGCCAATCGTAGCCCTTTTCTGGGGTACATTGGATGGAGAGCAGATGAGTGCTTATCAACTTATCGGTGCTGCTGTAATTTTAATTGGCGTTTCATTGGCTCATAAGCCAACGAAACGCCAGTAGTCTTAATCTTCTGGATTTAGAACCGCTAAGAAATAAGCGTCATCAAGATACGTTTTTGCAACATCCACAAGGTCTTGCGTAGTAAGACTCTTTACCTTTTCTTCGTAATCATTGATTCGGTTCCAATTTCTATTGAACTTAACGGAGTTAGTCATATAGCTTAACCAGTAGCTGTCTTTCTTTAAGTTTTCTTTGTAATTTACTAAATAAGACTCCTTTATTTTGTTTAAATCTTCTTCCAAAACTTCTCCGGATTTGATGGTTTCTACCTGCTCCAGGGCGTATTTGATTAAAGATTCTACATTTTCAGGACCGCAAGGAAAAGCAATTCTGAAGGTTATGCTTCCATAAGGTATTTGCTGCATAGAACCCGATGCACCAACGCCATAAACACCACTTTCATCTTCTCTCAATTTTTCAATTAATTTAATGGTTAGTAGCTCACCCAAGGCATCAATTTTCATTTGCGTTTTGCTATCGTAAGGTGCTAGTTCACGCCATGTAAAGTTCACATAACTTTTTGGATCAGTGCCTTTTTTCACATCAAAGCGTTCGTATTTATCAGCATATCTAAATTTTGGCATTTGATAGTTTTCCTCGTTTGGTAAAACAGGAAGTGCGCCTAGGTATTTTTGAATCAATCCCTCAAGAACTTCTTTTTCAAAGTTTCCAGAAAAGAAAAATGTAAAGTCATTTGCGTCAGCGAATCGAGTGCCTCGAAGTTTATGAGCTAAATCATAGTTAACAGCATCAAAATTCTCGTCTGACGGAAATCCTGTATATCGTTCGTTTCCTTCATTTTGCTTGTCGCTTGATGCAATTTGGAAAAATGTTTGTGGATTAGACAAAAGCGAAGGATAATATGCTTTTAAACTATTAAAATATGCACCGAATACTGCATCATTTTTATTAAGTGCTGTGAAATGGACATAAATAAGCTCAAACAGCGTTTCTAAGTCTTTGTTCGTAGCGCTTCCCGAACCGCTTTCTTGATAACCACCAATTGAGGTTCGGAAAGAGGCCGTTTTTCCACTCATAAATTTATCCATGTCAGAAACTGAAAGCCCACCGTAACC
>QXZR01000018.1 GCA_009886265.1 Flavobacteriaceae bacterium | reverse complement strand
TCAGTGCGCCATATATAAGGGTAATCAAGATGGATTTAATCAGAATTGATGCTAACGGATGTATATTTATTTGCAAGCTGCTGCTCGCTGCAAACAACAGTCCAATAACAACAAATGCCTTTAGGGTGTTTTTGTTGTAAGGGTACACGCCAAAATAGCGGTAAACAAAAGCCATACGCACATAGGTAAAGACCACTACCACTACCAGCGTTGACAATGCCGCGCCGTTGATGCCATACAGTGGAATGCTCATGCGGTTTCCAATGTAGACGAAAATTGCCATAAAAATGGTTAGCGCGAGAGATATACGATACTGCTTTGAATTGATAAGTATGGTGTTTGAGGCACCCGAACTCATCACAATAAGCTTGGCAAAAGAAATCATCAATACGACCAATGTGGCCGTTTCATAGCCATCAACTTGAATTAAATCAAACAAGGCTGTTATACTGCCATTAACCAACAAAAAGAACCAACCACCCAATAGCAATAAATTAATTGAGCTGTCCTTGTATAGCTTAGCCAGATGGGAATTGTTTTGGTTGTTGATAGCCTTTGCAACCAAAGGGTTTAGGATTTGGAACAAGGCACGACCAGGAACTTCAATAAGGGTTGCGGTAAAAATACCTACGGAATAAAAGGCTGTTTGTGCGATTGCTTTATACTGTGGCAACATAACCTTATCAATATCAATGATCAGGCTTCCAGCAGAACCAGCCAAAACCAAATAAAAAGAATAGCGCAAGAGTTCAGAAACATTCTTGGGGGTCTTAAAAGAAAAGGTCGGTGGTTGAATGCGAAAAGCAATGAACATCATCATAAGCATCCGCAGGTAATACAAGGCTACCAACAAGATGAAAAATTGGTCTAAATCGATCAATTCTACTTCGAACGCAAGCAACAAAACAAATATTGTTAGCCGCGGATAAATCTCTTTAAATATGTTTCCCGTTACGGACTTAAAATGCACCCGTGCCCAGGAATAGAAAATTTCAAAATAGGCTGTTGCAAAAGCCACAGCAAAAATCACCCAAGTATAGGTAGCAATTATGGGGTTTTCTACCGATAACAATGCCGCAATTGTGTCGTGAAAATATATGGCCAAAAAACCAAAGGGAAGTACCACGAGCAATGGAACAATCACAATAAAAGAAAGGAAGTTTTGGCGTTCGTACTTGGCATAGCCACTGTGAAATTTGATGACGGTTTGCGCCACACCAAAACCAATAAGCGGCATTAGCAAATTTGACGAGGACAACAAGAAAACGACTAATCCCTGATTGGAAGCGCCAAAAAAATGCGGATACAAAACAAGGGTATTCACCGCGCCTATGCAGAAAGCAAACATGATGCTCAGCAGGTTTTTAGACGATTGTGTGGTAATCATATTCATGACATCGAAAGTATTAACGCTAGGTATTCTTGTGCAATCGCATTACGTTCATAACGCGTAATATCCTTACCTATTTTAGGCATGTCGTTTTTTACAAACCAACTAAGCAAGGTTTCTTTAATTATTGATTGTTCTGCAAAGGAAACATAAACACCCAATTGATGTGCATCAAAAAGGGCTTGCATATCACTTGGTTTTGGTCCAATACCCAACACAGGACGTTGAGCAGCCATATATTCAAATAACTTACCGTGAATAACATTTGCTGTCATGGGCATATTTATACCCAACAATAATAAGGCTTTTGCATTTGTCAGTTGCGCATCCACGACTTCTTTGGGTTGATACCCCAAAAAACGTACGTGCGTATCAATGCCAAGTGATTTTACTTCCGTTTTTATGGAAGTGGCTACTTTACCATAAATATCCAGTGAAAAGGCTTCACTGAAAGCGGCATTTGATTTAATTAGTGATGCGATAGCCTGCCATAAGACAGTTGGGTTCTGTTGTGCTTTCAGGCTTCCAGCATAAACCAAACCGGCCGTAGTTGCTGTTGCACTGGGTAGTAGTTGCTCATACCCATTGGTAAGTACAGCAATATTGGGACTATATGCTTTAAAATCCGCTTTTAAAGAAGGGGCGGTTACGACAACACGATCTGCGTGTTGCAATACCTTTTGCTCCAGTTGCTTGTGTTTTTGCTTTGCCTTTTTGTTTTGGGGAAGGCTGCGGTTTTGAAAAAATCCAGTCCATGGATCCCTAAAATCTGCAATCCATAAAATGCCAGTTTGTTGCTTGGCTTGCAATCCTATTAGATGAAGTGAATGCGGTGGTCCAGAAGTAATAATTAAATCAAAGGGGGTTTGCTTGTGATGTTTCAAAAAAACCTGTGTTGCCGCCCTAGCCCAATACACCCTCGCATCGGGAATAAAGAAATTGGCGCGCACCCACAACATAAAGCGCTTTACAATACCTCGCTTTGCACCCAAGTTCTCCCCTATGGGCTTATTAGACCTTTGCAATGGTTCCCAACCATCAACCTTTATTTCTGTAATTCCTTGGTGAACCTTTTGCCTTAATGCATCATCGCGTTGGGCAATACGTGGATTATTTGGAACATAAACAGTGACATCCATCCCTTTGGCGGCAAAATAGTTTGCTAAAAACAACCAACGCTGTACGCCTGAACCACCAGAAGGCGGCCAGTAATAAACCATTATCGCAACACGTTTGATATTAGCCAAGCTTACTTTCTTTTTGTTGCCACATAAGCATTCCTATCATAAGTAATAACAACAACCAGCCCGATGCCATTAGCAAGGTTCCATTTCGTATTACAGTTGGTTTAAATGCAAACACAATCTCATGTTTTCCCGGAGGAACAACAACCCCTCGAAGCATATAATTAACCTTATGATAGCTTTGTAACTCCCCATCAACACGCACCGACCAACCATTGGGATAGAACATTTCTGAAAACACCGCTAAACGCTTATGTGTTGTGGAAACAGTGTACCGCAATAAATTGTTGCGCTTTTCAATCAACGAAATGGTGTCGGTTGCGGTTGACGTATATGCTGTTGACTTAAGCGTTTGCGATATTGCCTGTATTTTTGGGTCTATTTGGTTGAGTTGTACTATAGCTTCATTGGCATTTGCAAGCTGCACAACTTCATCCACAAGCCATACAGGGCCCAATGCAGATTGACGTTTCCCTACCCCATCAGCATATTGGTCGTCAGTGATGAATTTTACATTCAGCATATCAAGCACCACACTGTCTTGTTTGTATAGGTGGAAATCATAAACATCTTGCAGCAATGCAGGTTTGGCTCCGTGGTAGCCCCCTAAGCTATTGTGAAAATAGGCAGCTCTCGAAGATGAAAAACCAAGTCTGGGTTCAAAAACACGGTAGGTTGATTTGTCTGATTGAATAATTTTGTCTTGTGGCGTTCTGTCAAAGGGATATTCGTACTGGTATTTTCCTTTAAACTGTTCTACATTAAAGAAAAGCCTGTTGTACTGCCACAGATCGGCGAGACCTATTGTTGCAATAACAACAGCAAATACAGCACCCGAAATCAACCTGCGCCACAGGGCAAGTACAGCCAATACAATTAAAACAAGATAGGTAACAATCCGCCAAACATCTTCCCAAACAAACAGCTTTCTTGACCCCTGGAGCGGCTCCAGTAGCACATTGGGTAAATTAGACAAGCCCTCGGAAGTTGAGGTAAACGAAAAGAAGCCTTTAGCACCTCCTATTAAAAATAAGATTAAAGCAATAAATACAGCTACAACGCTGTATACCGCTACAAGCTTTTTTCTACTCATGCCCTTTTCTTGAGTCAGGTGCTGCATACCCAACATGGCTGCGTATGGCACACAAAGCATGATCATGATTTGAGCGGAACTAACAGCCCTGAATTTATTGTACAAGGGCAAATAATCAATAAAAAATTGAGTAGCCTCGGGCGTATTTTTACCCCAAGAAAAGAGCAATGAAACGGCAATTATAAACAATAATACAAAACGCGTATTCCTATTGGTTACCACCAATCCCAAAACACCAAAAAACAAGACCACCACACCCATATAAACAGGCGCAGCCACAAAAGGTTGATCGCCCCAATATGGTCTGAATTGGCGCAGCAAACCAATTGCGGTATCGTAGTCGAGACTGCCCTCTCCCATTTTGGTTTTAATAAACTGCATAAAAGGGCTGTCATCAGCAAAGCCTTCACTTGAACTACCACCCATAATGTTGGGGGATATAAAGGTCATGGATTCCAAGATGCCGTAACTGTAAGAAGTGATATAGTCAAATGAAAGTCCGTCTGAAGCTACTTTATCCGTTCCATCTGGATTAATGGTCAATTCACTTGCACCTCGTGTACTGAACTTGGTGTAATCTAAAGTAGCGAGTACGCCTTGTGCGTTTAAAACAAGTGCCAACAAACCCGAAATAATTAGTGTTGCAACAGGTTTTAATGTATTTGAAATACCACGCTTAAACCATGTGTGAACTCCCCACATTAGTGTAGTAATAAACACCATCACCAAAGTGTAGTAGGTCATCTGCAGGTGATTGGCATGGAGTTGTAATGCCAGCCCAAGCGTAAGCCAAAGTATGCCCCACTTCTTTCGATCAATCAACACTTGAAACAAACCTAAAAATACAAGTGGTGCATAGGCCAAGGTCATGGCTTTTGTGTTATGCCCAACCATCAGAATAACAATATAGTAAGACGAAAAACCGTAGGCAAGTGCGCCTAAAACGGAAACAGGCTTGGAAAAACGCCTGCTTTGTGCAAACACATAAAAAAAGAACAGATACAAAAACAGCATGTCGGCAGGTCGTGGTAAGAAACGTAAGGCCGTATCCACATAGCGCAATACATCATAAGGGTAACGTCCCGTAATTTGATAGGTAGGCATGCCCACAAAGGCGTTGTCAATCCAATAGGGTTCTTCGTCAAATTCAGCCCTGTGTTCTAAAATTTGACGCTGCATTCCTTTATACTGAACAATGTCGGATTGCTCGAGATACTTGTTGGATAGCAAAGGATAAAAATATGCCAATGAAATAAGGGCAAATAAAACAGTTACTAACGCATGCGGCAGTAAAAAACGCAACACTGGATGTTTCATCATGTTTTCAAAAATACAATTCTATGTATAATGACGGAATTTTTAATTCATGTATCTTTGAATATGCGCTTATCATCACTATATATATTGTGTTTTTCAGCAGTGCTGACCATGCCCTGTATCTCAATGGCACAATATACAGAGGTCATAAACAGTAATCGCCCCAGCCAATCCATGGGCGCATTTGGCGTTGGCAAGCGTGTCTACCAATTGGAACAAGGCTTATCGTTTCGAACAGGTGATTTTAGCGCATTTCAAGATGCTTCATATACTGGCATGGGTGCAAAAACTCAAATTCGCATTGGCTTATTTAAAGAACAACTGGAGTTAGTCGGTACTGCAGATTATCAAATTGACGCCTTGCGCTATTCAAACGCTGTTGGCACATATAACTTAAAAAGAAATAGCTTTCGTGATTTAGGAGCTGGCGCCAAATATTTGGTATATGACCCTTTTCGAAAGGTTGACAAATACAAACCAAATCTTTACAGCTGGCACGCCAATAATAAAATACGCTGGCGTGATTTGATTCCTGCTGTTTCGGTATATGCAGGCGCACAATTTAGCACAGGAGGTGTTTATCCCTATCAAGAAAACTTTTTACCCCTATTTGATTACAATTACCTTCCTATAGAAGAACCTTTTGTTTCTGGTACAGCCATGCTTATTCTACAACAGCACCTACGCCCAGGGCTGGTGGTGGTGCATAATGTTGGCATGCGTTATATAACTGCCAGTGTGCAGCAAAAGAAATTGTTGGGAACGGTTACCTATAGCACCCAATCAAAATGGTCATTTTTTGGTGAATACACTCTTGACGATAGCCCACTTTTCCGTGATTTAACAATTGGCACAGGTGTGGCTTATTTATTTAACAGTAATTTCCAGCTTGATGTAGCAGTGCAACAAAGCATAAAGACTACGCCCAGTTTAATGACTGCGGGTATTGGGGTTTCTTACCGGGTAGATCGTCACAATATTTGGAAAGAAGAGCCACAAAGTATTGAAGAAAATAAGCAAAAAAGAGCCGCGCGCAAAAACGATAAAACAGAAAATAAGAAAGTTAGAAAGGCAGCGAAGCGAACAGGCAGAGGTTTAAAAAAATTAGATAGAAAGCAGAAGAAAATTGAGCGTAAAATAAAACGTATAAAATGATTGAAATTGTAGAAGTAACTTCAAGACAACAATACCGTACGTTTTTTCAATTTCCATTTGAACTCTATCGCAACTGTCCACAATGGGTACCCCCTATTACAAAAGAGGAAATGGACATTTTTGATCCTCAAAAGAATGCTGTTTTTGAACACGCCATGGCTCGGCTTTTTCTTGCAAAGAAAAAAGGAAAGGTTGTAGGTCGTATCGCTGCCATGATCAATTGGGTAGAAATTGAACAACTCAAAAAAACAAAAGTACGTTTTGGTTGGTATGACACCATCGACGATTTGGAAGTAAGTCAAAAGCTTATTGAGGCTGTTGAGAGTGTTGCCATCGCTGAAGGAATGACCTATATTGAGGGACCAATGGGATTTTCTAATATGGACAAGGCGGGACTACTCGTTCATGGTTATGAACATATGAATACCATGATTACTTGGTATCACTACCCCTATCAAAAAGTGCATCTCGAAAGATTAGGCCTTGAAAAACAAAGCGAGTGGATTGAATTTAAAATTGACATATACGATGCCAAAGATGCACCCGAAAAGGTAGCGAGGTTTGCTGGTGTTATCAAAGAAAGATACAAGCTTAAAACCCTTGAATTTAAAACAACAAAGGAGGTTGAGCCCCACGTGGATAAGATGTTCGAATTACTCAATCAAACCTATAATAAGTTGCAGTCTTTTGTACCCATTCAACAACATCAAATTGAAGTATATAAAAAGAAATATATACCCTATGTACATCCCGATTTTATCAAATGTGTGGTTGACGAAAACAATGAAATGGTAGGCTTTGCCATTACCATGCCGTCTTTCACAAAAGCACTTAAGTGTATTAATGGAAAAATGTTCCCATTTGGGTTATATCATTTGTGGCGTGCCTTGCGCAAAAACAATCGCGCCTCATTTTATTTGATTGGTATTCAAGAAAGCTATCAAAGTAAAGGCGTTACGGCTATTATCTTTCAAGATATTCAGGAAATGTTTAACAAACGTGGCATTACTGAAGTAGAAACCAACCCAGAGCTAGAAGAAAACAAAGCGATTCAAGCAATGTGGAAGAATTATAAACACGAGCTGCACAAGCGACGCAGAACTTACCGTAAAAACATTTCACTTTGAACATCAACGACACCATAGTTGCATTATCAACTGCGCCAGGTGCTGCTGCTATTGCAGTGATGCGTCTGAGCGGTGACAAGGCAGTTTCCATTGCTGAAGAAGTATTTAAATCGCGTTTTGGAAAGCAGTTGTCTAAGCAAGACACCCATCAGGTTTTGTTGGGCGATTTTCATTATAAGAATACGCTTATAGACGAAGTACTGCTAGCTGTTTTTAAGAACCCCAATTCCTATACTGGAGAAGATGTGGTAGAAATTTCTTGCCACGGGTCGGTTTATGTACAGCAAAAAATCCTAAAAGTATTGCAAGATATGGGGGCACGCCTAGCCGAACCGGGCGAGTTTACACTACGTGCCTTTTTAAATAAAAAAATGGATTTGGCACAAGCAGAGGCTGTTGCAGATTTGATAGCTGCTGAAAGTGAGGCTGCGCATCATATTGCGGTGCAGCACCTTCGTGGCGGCATTAGCAAAAGCCTTGGCAGTTTACGTGAAAGACTTTTATCTTTTGCTTCGCTTATTGAGCTAGAACTTGATTTTAGCGAAGAAGATGTTGCCTTTGCAGACAGAACACAATTGCGTGAACTTGTCGATGACATACGCACAACACTCAAAAACCTATTGGATTCTTTTGAAACAGGAAATGCCGTCAAACACGGAATTCCCGTGGCGCTTATTGGCATGCCTAATGCGGGTAAATCTTCGCTGTTAAATGCCTTACTTGAAGAAGATAAAGCCCTCGTTTCAGATATTGCAGGGACAACTCGAGATAGCATTGAGGACACGCTTACCATTGGCGGTATACAATATCGCTTTATAGATACCGCAGGACTTCGCAAAACAACGGATATCGTAGAAGCCATGGGCGTGGAACGCACTCAAGAAAAAATGGACAAAGCCAGCATATTGATGTATGTTGTTGATCCCAAAACACAATCCCCTCAAGCGGTTATGACGGCCCTAGACGAAATTAAACGTGATGACACTACCCTATTGCTTGTTGTCAATAAAAAAGATTTGCTTAAAACAGCTGAACTAGACGCTTTCCTTGACGGACTAGACCGTTTGGATGTAGATGCTAGTGTTTATGATAAAGTAATCATCAGCACCAAAGACGATAGCGATATTAGCGCATTAAAGCAACGCTTTGCGGGGTTGGTTCAATGGAAAACAGGGAGCGCCCTAGTGAGCAATCAACGGCATTGGGCGGCATTGCAAGCGGCCATGGCAGGAGTCTTGGAAGTTATTCAGGGAATAGAAGAAAACCGCAGTAGCGACTTGCTGGCTATTGATATCCGTCAAACACTACATGAACTTGGCACCATAACTGGGGAGGTTACCACAGATGATATACTCGGAAATATTTTTGCGAACTTCTGTATTGGGAAGTAGTTGAGATTCTTCACCGACCCCACAAATCCTGTGGACTATCTAATTGCTAGAAACCCATTTGGAGCGTAAAAAGCGAAAAGGCCAAAAAGAGAGCCAACCATAGCTGTTCAATTTGACCAATTCATTTAGGAAATGCGAATGTATAACAATTATTTATACAAGCATCTTATTCTGTTGCCAAAATCGGTTTTGCGTATTGATTTAAATAATTGACTTTGTCACCAGAAAACGAAAATGCTTCCATCCACGAATAACTGGACGATGCGCCATCAGCGGTTTCAACAGTTGCATTGTCCCATAACAAAACCCACTCAACGCCATTTTCGCCAATTACGGTAAAGTTTACTGCTACAGAATAATCGT
>QXZR01000017.1 GCA_009886265.1 Flavobacteriaceae bacterium | reverse complement strand
AGTCTATTTGCTGATGCTTCGCAGCCTCTGATGTTGCGTACACTCTACAGTGCCGCCGGGATGCAGTTTGTGTTTCCAGAACCTGCCATGATTGGTTCATATCAAATTGTGCCTGTTGAAGACAAGGAAACCGCCATACAGGACGCTCTAACAATACAATTAACTGCTAATGGTGCGCAAGAGCAACTAACCGTTTTAGGCGCCAAGGGCGTTGCGAATCCTCCTGCTCAAGTTGAACTTGGCGGTTTAGAATTTCGGGTTACCTACGGTTCAAAACAAGTTGAACTCCCATTTGCTATTAAACTCAATGACTTTATCGCTGAAAAGTATCCGGGTACTGAAAAAAGCTACAGCAGCTTTATGAGTAGGGTAACGGTACTGGACGACCCTACTTTTGACCATGATATTTATATGAACCACATTCTCAATCACAAAGGCTATCGCTTTTTTCAAGCTTCTTTTGACCCAGATGAAAAGGGAACGGTACTATCGGTAAATCACGATGCATTGGGTACAGCTGTTACCTATGTAGGTTATTTCTTGCTTTATATAGGCTTGTTGGGCTTGATGTTTTTTGGAAAAACACGTTTTAAGAAGCTTGCTAAAATGTTGGAGGATATACGCATCAAAAAAGCCGCATTGACTTTGACACTCTTTTTAACCTCTTCTATAGCTTTTGCTCAGCATCAACATAGGTCACCAAGTTTTGCAATTGACTCGGTGCTTCAAGCCGATGCTATAAACCCCGATGAGGCTGCTAAGTTTGGCGCGTTGGTCATACAAGACCAAGGGGGGCGTATGAAGCCTGCCAATACTTTTGCTTCCGAATTGGTACGTAAGGTCAGTAAATCTGATCACTACAAATCTTTAGATGCCAACCAAGTTTTATTATCTATTACCCAAAACCCAATTATCTGGTATCAAGTTCCTTTTGTGTATTTGAAACGTGGAAATGACAGCATTCGTTCACTTGTTGGTGTAGACAAAAAAGCCAAATACGCTTCTTTCGCAAACTTTTTTGACACGCAGGGAAATTACAAGCTGGCTCCTTACTTAGAGGGCGCTTACAAATCCGCAACCCCCAATCAGTTTCAAAAAGACTTTATAGAAACAGATCGAAAAGTGAATTTACTTTTCTCAGTATTAGAAGGAAAGGTATTGCGCATATTTCCAGTGCCGAACGACGAAAACAACCGTTGGGTTTCTCCCGCTGAAGTAAATGAGATTAGTTTTGAAGGCGTTGATTCGCTTTATGTCAACAACGTATTGCCTTTATACCTGACTTCATTGCGACAGGGCAAAGCCACACAAGATTACACGCAAGCCGATCAGTTACTAGAGAGCTTAAAGGGCTATCAAAAGAAATATGGTGCAGAAGTTATGCCTACTGAAGATCAAATAAAGGCAGAACTCTACTACAATAAATACGATATTTTTAAGCGCCTGTTTAGTTGGTATATGTATGCAGGAACCTTGATGTTCTTTGTGTTGATTGCCCAGATGCTATACGACATACGTTTATTGCGTGGTTTTGTTGGCTTTTTTGTAGCGGTCATATCAATCCTTTTTGTGTTACACACCGCTGGATTGGCTGCCCGTTGGTATATTTCTGGTCACGCACCTTGGAGTGATGCCTATGAATCCATGATTTATGTGGCGTGGGCAACCATGGGAATGGGACTTGCTTTTGGACGTAAATCCAAACTTACCATTGCCGCAACTGCTTTTGTAGCTTCCATGGTCTTGATGATTGCACATTGGAATTGGATGGATCCAGAAATAGCAAACCTTGTCCCTGTGCTTGACAGTTACTGGCTGATGATCCACGTGGCAGTTATTGTGGGTAGTTATGGGCCATTTGCCTTGGGCATGATATTGGGTGTAATTTCTCTTATTTTAATCCTATTGACAACTGAGCGAACCGCCGAAAAAATGCGTCTAAACTTAGCAGAACTTACTGTAGTAAACGAACTAGCCTTGACCGTAGGCTTGATTATGCTAACCATTGGAAACTTTCTCGGAGGGCAATGGGCAAACGAAAGCTGGGGACGTTATTGGGGCTGGGATCCCAAAGAAACTTGGGCATTGATTAGTATTTTGGTCTATGCCTTTGCTTTGCATATGCGTTTGGTGCCCGGATTACGTGGCAAATGGATTTTTAGCTTGGTATCGGTTTTGGCTTTTGGTAGTATCATGATGACCTATTTTGGTGTTAATTTTTACTTGACTGGTCTGCATTCCTATGCGAGTGGAGATAAAGTTATCACCCCTAACTTTGTGTATTATTCGTTGGCATTTATTGTTATATTGTCTGCTGCATCTTATGGAAAATCAAAAAAATACTTTTCGAAATAGCCTCCGTTGGTGGTTGTTTTCTATTGGTGGGTTGAT
Organism: Flavobacteriaceae bacterium; assembly: GCA_009886265.1. Taxonomy (GTDB): domain Bacteria; phylum Bacteroidota; class Bacteroidia; order Flavobacteriales; family Flavobacteriaceae; genus UBA7446. Next base: position 3,309 of record QXZR01000017.1, on the reverse strand, counting down.
CCTAGTTGGTGCTGGCTTGAGTGTATTGGGCGAGGCCATTATAGCAAAGAGTAGGGGCGAGGCATGGTTTTTGGTTGGTACATTTGCGTTGATTTTAGTTAATTCAGGAATATGTTTAGTAGCGGGAGCGGTTATACTTCGATTAAAAAAGGATTAATCTTATTCTTTTTTGGCAGCTTACTTTATGCACAAGAGCAAAAGGATGGTTCTTCCTTCCCTAAATTAGACACGCCAAAACCCAACTACGGACTGTTAATTCCAGATGAAAAGATTGAAGACTATTCTTTTTTGGACAGGCCCAAGGCAAGCAATAACCCCATGACGGATAATGAGAATTTTATTGATGCGGGAGACCGTTACCTGAAAAAATTAAGAAAAGACAGGCCAGTACCCAACAACCTTTATTTGGGTGACACCTATCTAGGGGATATAAGGACAAATACTTCTTATGCCCGAATTGTTTGTCGCGATTATGAATATGAAGATGGAGATCGCGTTCGCATTTCTGTCAATGAGGAGGAGGTTATTCCTAACCTATTGCTCAAAAACCAGTTTTTTGTTCTAAAGCTGCCGCTTGTTCAAGGGTTTAATAAAATTGATTTTCAAGCACTTAATCAGGGTTCATCGGGTCCTAATACTGCCGAACTGCGGGTGTTTGACGAGAATGGCATTGCATTGGCAGCACACAAATGGAACCTTTCCACAGGCTCAACGGCTACCATGATAATTGTTAAGGAGGGTGAGGAGATTACACCACAATAAAAGCTTATAGCGCATTTAAAAAACCATAAAAAGCGGGCTTTGGCTGTAGCGCTTCATCATAAATACACGGCCAATCTTTCATCTTAAAAAAACGATTGATCCAAGTGTCACGGTCATTAAAACCCCAAAAGGTTATACCGTACTGTTGGTCTTTTGGGACTATATCTTGATACATTTGAACCAGTTCAGCATATTTTTTGGCTTGCGACCTTAGCATTTCAGGCGTAACTGTGTTGTAGCGTTGAATACCACCACCTTTACTGTCGTCGTGTGTGTTGAATATAATATCAACTTCAGAAAGGTGAATTTGCAAACCCGTATCTGCCGCGCGCTTTAGGGTATACGCAATAATTTCGTTGGGTATATCCATGCGAATGTGCATTTGAAACCCGATTCCAGATATGGGTACGTCACGTTGCTGAAAGTCTTCAACCATTTTCATCATGGTGTTAAATTTAAGCGTATCACGCTCAATGTTAAAGTCGTTGTAAAACAAGACAGCATTTGGATCTGCTTCATGGGCATATCGAAATGCCTTTTCGATATAGGACTGTCCCATGGTTTTGTACCATATACTTTCAGTTCTAAAACCCGCTCCTTTGGTATTTAAGCCTTCATTGACCACATCCCAACCGTGCACGATTCCTTTGTATTTTTTAATATAGGTTTGAATGTAATTTTTCATAAAACCTTCTAGCCACGCTGGGTCTTTTTTTGCCTTTTTTTCAATCCACTTTGGAGTAGCATTGTGCCATATCAGCGTATGTCCAAACAGTCTTTGGTTGTTTTTTTTGGTATAAGCGACTATGCTGTCAACACGTTCCCATCTAAATACTCCGGGTTTGGGTGCAATTTGATACATTTTCATATCACTTCCTGCGGTGTAGCTGTCAAAGTGATGTTGTTGTAAACCTTTCAATTTTGTGTCTTTCATAAAAGGAACAAATCGTATGGATGAGCCAATTGGAAAGTTTGCTTTTGATTTTAAAGAAGTGACACTGTTGTTTTGCGCAATGGATTGCGTTATTACAAAACACAATAAAAAGAGATAACTACGATTCATAAAGGGTGTTGGCGTTTTTAAATGCTTAGTGTTGCAACTTCGGGTGCATGACCGTGTACCATAGCGGAGGTAGTGTCGCTAGAAGCATAGATCCTGGATAGCCAAATGGCATAGTCGGACTGTTTTCAAGACTTTCTAAGACTTGATATTTTTTTGATGCACGGAAGTGATGATCACTGTGTCGTGTTAATTCATACAATACTATCCTGCCCATGACGTGGTCAGAGTTCCACGAATGTATGTTTTGCACTTTTTCGTATTTGCCGTTGACCTCTTTTCGCACCAAACCGTAGTGCTCAATATAATTGATGGTTTCAAGAAATAAGAACGATATGATACCGACAATTAAAGCGATAAGAAATATTTTAAATCCAAACAACGCATAAACACCACCCACATACGCTGCTTGGTAAATGATAAACAACAGCATGTTGTTTTTGATGGATAAAAAATGTACCCCATGCTTTTTGAGTAGCTTCGTTTGTATACGCCAAGCATTTTTATATTGCCCCAATACAGATGTCATCCAAAAGTGATATAAACTCTGTCCTTTTTTTGCTGTCGCCGGATCTAGGTCTGTTGCCACGTGTTTGTGATGGCCATGATTGTGTTCCATAGTAAAATGCATGTATAGACAGGGCAATAGCAATAACCTAGTCAGTAAGACTTCAAATTTGCTTTTCCTATGGCCCAGTTCGTGCGCTACATTAACGGCATTGGTAGCCAACAAAATACCAAGTGCAAAAACCAAACCTATGTATTCATAGGTGCTTAGACTTGCCGTTGAAAAATCATAAAGCCCATAACCTAGGATAGTGTACACGATGGGTACGTTTAAATACAAAAGCCAGTCGAAAACGCGATTCAAAGCCCTTTTTTTTATATCCGAAGCGGATAGTTCTTTTTGTTTTACCGGTATAATGCTTTCGGCTAAGGGAATAAACAGAAATACATAAGCTAGCGCTGTATAGGAGGCCGCTCCTTTGAAATAGAAACTGACAACAACGCTCAAGGGAACGCTGTATGCCATAAGATATTTCAAGTCTTTCATGTGTTAAATTTAGGAAAATCCCAACAACTTTTGTTTGAGTTAAATGAAACAAACCATGTTCTGTCTAAAATTGAAGCTGATGTGATTTTGTTTCAAAACATAAGCAAGCTTATTATGAAGTGACCTTAGTTTTATTATTAATACTGACAAAGCTCCGCTTTGAAAATCAACAAACGAAACTTTAGCATCACCAAAATAAAAAAGCAAGCTTGGCGTCCTATTAACGAGGATTACTGCGTGATCCTCAAAAAGCTCCGTAGTCTAAATAGAAAGTCAAAAATCATAGATTTTTAGTTTTATTTCTGCTTGAAAATTCAAATAAATTTGACTTTTCCATTAGAAACAAAAAAGTCTGCATATTATGCAGACTTTCTATTCTTAAGTGACCCAGGGAGGATTCGAACCCCCAACCCTCAGAGCCGAAATCTGATAT